>JAVBJW010000024.1:0-29649 GCA_031546805.1 Anaplasmataceae bacterium | reverse complement strand
ACTATTCAGATTCTTCCGTCCTGATTCTTTGCCACTTAAAAGTAGCCTCTACTACTTTATCTCTCCAGATTGGCATTCTCTTTATACCATATACTTTCTCAACCATGGAAGCATAAATTTGCATCTTTTTGAAAGTTTTTTTTAAATTCTTTTAAATTCTTTTTCTGTTTGTTGTTTATGGTGATTAAACTACTGAGATTTTGCTTCCATGAGCGAGTTTTGAAGGAGTTGTAATTTAGAGAAGAAAATTAAAAATCAACAAAAGTTATTTGCTGCGTTGCTCGATATGGATATAAAGCTATTATTTTTAGATATAGTGGCTTGATTGTAATGAAGATCAATTAAGTAAGTGTATAAACTTCTCAAGTAAACAATTTTTGCTTTGGAAGCTATCTTCAAATTTCTCGTGTAAATTTTATAATGTAGGATGTAAAATACATGAAGATAGATTTTAAGCCAGATGAATAAAAGTAAAATTTTCACAACAGCAGCAAACGAACCTTTCTTTCCAACTTTGGTGGAGTACATATTTGCTAAATATGAGCCATTGGAAATTGCAAAGCTCAGTATAATTGTACCTTATAAAGCTGATATCCCTTTGTTATTCAATGCGTTTAAAAAATGTAACTTAACCCAAACTATAATTTTACCAAACATCATTTCATTTGAAGGTATAGATGAAGAACACTTAATATTAAATATTGATAAGATAAAAGTTATATCTCCCATAAGACGTATTCTTTTATTAACTGAGTTTATAATACAATGGAATAAAAATCATCAGTTTCCCATTAGTATAGCATATAATTTAGCTTCATTACTAGATGAGATGCAGCACAGTCAAATACCAATATCTGCACTTTATGATCTATGTTCAGATGATTTTGCTCAATATTGGCAAAAAACTAGCAAATTTCTATCTGAGTTTGCAAAAGCTTGGAGTGACATTTTGCAAAATGAAAAAGTGATCGATATCTTGGAGCATAAAAGCAATTATATAAAGAATAGACTTTTTTGTAATGAATATACTATCTTTGCCGGAATCCATCCATCTAAAATCTGTCATACTTTAATTAAAGCTGTCTATAACTTAGAGTTTGGCTTAATTGTATTGCCAAATTTAGATTTATGCATGATGGAAGAAGACTGGAACAGAATAAGTGAAGAGCATTTTCAATATCATCTCAAAAGTCTTCTTGATAATATTGGAGTAAATAGAAAAGATGTTAGATACTTAACCACCACACCAAAAATAAGTAATAAATTAATTGAATACGTATTTGATTTAAGTAAAAACTTAAGTGATTTTGATGAAAAAGAAAGTACTAATAATTTTGAGATTATAACTTGCCAGTCACAAGAGGAAGAGGCTCAAATTATATCAATGATAATTAAAAGTGAAGGCATTGACAATGTATCACTATTTATTAGCGATCAATTACTATTCAAGAGAGTAAATTCTCTGCTGCATGCGTGTGGTGTTAATTTAAATACTGACAAGCCTGATCTTCATATAACATTTTTGTTATATATCTTAGATGTTTTAGCTTCAGATTGGGGTAGTATTGAGTTGCTTTCACTACTTAAACATCCATTTATTGACTTGGGTTATTCTCAAGACGAATATAACAAAATTTTAGTTGATTTTGAGATAAAAATTCTACGTAATCTCTATAATTCAGGAATGCAGGAAATAAAAAAGAGTGTAGATAGTTATAATTGCTCAGAAATATCTTCTTTTTTTTCTAAGATAGAGCATAGTTTTATGCCTTTGATTGATGCTATGGAGCATAATATTTTAGATATAGCAAAAGCACATGTTGAATGTGTCCAGGGGCTGTCAAAAATAAATTTTCTAGGTAATGAGATTGGCAGTTTTATGGTTACCTTAATACAAGAGTGTCAAAAAGTCGAAATCAGCACTTTAGAGCTATACCAAAAGATACTGAGTCTATTACTGCAAAATAAATTTACCTCTATGCCCAATAACTTGGGTAGATTTAGTCTATATAAGAATAAAGTGATAATACTGACTAACTTTAATGAAAAAGATTTTCCTCCAGATTTTCAAAATTTACTATTAAACTCATTTATGTGTAAGCACATAGGTCTACCTTCAATAGAGACAAAGCAAGGTTATTTTCAATATATTCTTCATAATTTATTACATGCAGAAAAAGTTTACATTACTAGGTCTATAAAAGGAACCAATGGCATAAATAGAAAACCAATTCTTTTGCAGCGTTTAGAAATGCTAATAAGTAAAAGTGGTTGTGCCTTAAATAAGCAGCCTTTTAGAGAATGGTTAAAACTTTTATCTAAGCCTGATCTTATAATTCCATGCAGTAGGCCAAAACCCAAACCTTCGGTAGATATTAGATCACAAAAACTACAAATACTTTCACCAACTGCAATAGAAAAATTAATTCGTAATCCATATTCATTTTATGCTGAATATGTTTTAAACTTTAAACCTTTAAGAGAGTTAATTTTTATGCCAACAGTATTGCATTTTGGTATTATTGTTCATAAGATTCTCGAGAGGTATTTATTATCTAACAAGACTGGTTATGAATCATTATTAGACATTGCTCGTAAAGAGTTTTTTTACATGCATTTTTCGAATGTGCAGTTTATATGGTGGCCAAAGTTTCAAAAGATAGCAAAAAATTTTATCAGATTAGATACAGAAAGAAGAAAAAATTTTCATGCTGTAGAAGTAGAAAAACTTTTCTTTTGGCCGTTATCTGAAAAAATTACTATAAAAGCCAAATGCGATAGAGTTGAACATTTGCTAGACGAAAGTATTGCAATTATAGACTATAAGACAGGTTCTCTACCAACACAAAGCGACATAGAAATGTGCTTTTCTCCACAATTAATACTACAAGCTCTAACTGCAATGTACTCAGTAAACAAAGAAATTAGAGAATTGATGTACTGGAAATTTGATTGTAATCAAATAGGAGTTTTCTCAATTGCAAATTACAAAGAAATTATGAATTTTTTTTCGGCTAATATAGAAAGCTTTTTATCTAGTTTTTTAGATAAAAATACACCATTCGCGGCATCTTATAACATAGCAAAATCTTTTAAGTACGACCACTATAGACATTTAGAACGCAGAGCAGAATGGATATAGCAATAGAATTCTATGCTAGAATAACTGCATAAAGATCCCCCCTACGAAGGATAGAAAAGTACAAAAATATTATGACAAACACCTTTATAAAGAGCGCCATCTGATATGATGCTTTTTCGGAAAAAATCAAGAATTTTAGGAGGATATTTTCCAGATTCGACAGGGCTACAGAAGTTTATATCGGATTTTTAAACTTCGTTGGTGCTCTCATATGGCTTATCTAAATTTTGTTCTCAGAGGATAACACTTTTTTCTCTTAAAAAAATCTATCTTAGATTAGCAATCCCCTATAATCCTCCATTTTTAGAATAATGTTCTGATATTTAGCGAAAAATAATAAAGGAAATATGAAGCTATATATAAAGATATATGTATATTAATATTTATCTTATGACTTTTTAAACGATATATACTTACATTTTCAAAGTAGATTTTTTTGTTTTTAAATTGTACAACAGTTGATAAATTTAGGTATAAAAAATTAAACTATATTACATAATTTATTGAGAGAGGTAATGTTAACCCGCTTTGCACCAAGTCCAACTGGCTATCTTCATGTTGGAAATGCTCGTACAGCTTTAGTGTGTTATCTTTATGCGCGTAGCTGTAATGGTAAATTACTATTACGTTTTGATGACACTGATACTCAGCGCTCAAGTAATATATATATAGATAATATTATAGATGATCTAAAGTGGCTTGGTATTGAAACAGATTTAAGTTTTAGACAATCCGAGAGGTTTTTTCGTTATGATGAAATACTATCCCTCTTAGTAAAAGAAGGACATGTTTACGCATGTTATGAAAGTAAAGAGGAATTGGATATCAAGCGTAAAATACAGTTAAAACAAGGACTGCCACCAATATATGATAGAAGTGCTTTAGCGTTATCTTCCTATCAAAAAGAACAGTATAAAACTGAAGGACGTAAGCCTTATTTTCGTTTTAAACTTGATGAAAAAGCAGCTATTACTTGGAACGATGAGGTACGAGGCGAGGTGAAATTTTTAGCAAAGAATATCAGTGATCCAATTATAAAAAGAGCTGATGGTAGTTATACATACATGTTGCCTTCTACAATTGACGATATTGATTTTGAGATTACTCATATTGTCAGAGGGGAAGATCATATTAGTAATACTGCTGTACAAATACAGATCATGAATACATTGAAAGCCAGTATACCAAATTTTGCTCACCTTTCCCTATTACACATAGGTGATGATAAGATATCAAAACGTAATGGTGGTTTAGATATTAAGTCTTTAAGGCAAGATGGACTCGAACCTATGGCGGTTAATAGTTATTTAGCAAAAATTGGTACATCAGATATAATTAAAACTGAAATTAGTATGGAATCTTTAGTTAAGTCATTTGCTATAGAAAAATTTAATGCTGCATCGGTAAAGTTTGATTTATCTGATGTACATAGGTTAAATACTAAAGTACTGTGCGATACGTCCTTTGAATTAGCTAAAGAACGTTTAAACTCAATGCAGATTGATTCTTCGGATTTTTGGTATTTAGTTAGAGATAATATAGAAAGATTTTCTGATGTCGATAAGTGGTGGAAAATATGTAATGCAGATATTAATCCCGTTATTGTTAATGAAGAACTAACAAACCTAGCGTTTGATTTACTACCAAGGGAAAAGTGGGATGAAAATACTTGGTTAAAATGGATAGAATCAATTATGTTAAAAGTTCAGATAGAACGCAAAGACTTATTCATGCAACTGCGTTTGGCTCTCACTGGACTTAAAACAGGTCCAAATTTAGCTAAGCTTTTACTTTTAATTGGCAGAGAAAATGTTGCGCTGAGGTTGAAAAAGTAGACAAATTAAATAATACATCTTTCAATTAGTCTTGCTATTTGACTTATCGTTATTTATTTACTATATAGAAACAGTTATAAAAGGTTAACCAGTTGAAAAGTTTTTGCAAATGTCCTAAAAAAAAAGCGATATGTTCATTCATATTAGCAATACTTGCTGCATTTTTATTCCGCAGTCTATTATTTGAGCCATTCCATATACCTTCTGGTTCAATGAAGAGTACTTTACTAGTTGGGGATTACATTTTTGTTAGTAAATATGCTTATGGTTACAGTAGGTATTCTTTTCCTTTTGCTCCTAAATTATTCAAAGGTCGATTTTTTTATAGTCAGCCACAAGTAGGTGATGTAATTGTTTTTCGTCCAGTGAAAAAAGATAATATTAACTATATAAAAAGGGTTCTAGGAGTACCAGGAGACAAGGTACAATTAATTAAAGGTAATCTATATATTAATGATGTAAGAATGCAGCGTGAGAAAATTGTTGATTTTACTGATCTAGATCAAAAAGGCAGTGAGGTTACAATTCCTCGTTATATAGAAACTGTGTACAGTGGCAAACAATATGAGGTGTTGGGATTGGATAGGGATTCAAATAATTTCGCAAATAATACACAGGCATATATTGTGCCTGAAGGTCATTTTTTTGTACTTGGTGACAACAGAGATAATTCTGAGGATAGCAGATTTATTGGGTTTATTCCTATGGAGAATATAGTTGGTCGCGCTGTAATTATTGCTTTATCCTTTAAAAGCTGGTTACCTCCTAATTTAAGATTCAATAGAACATTGCAAAAGATTTAAATCTTCTTTAGAATATACTTTGTAAGTTTATAATATTGTAGTTCATGATGTTCAAAAGAAGAGTGCAATACTGGTTTTTTATAGAACTAATTAGGGGTTTGTATATTACTTTAAAGTATATGTTTAAGCCTAATGTAACTATAAGATATCCTATGGAAAAGGGTCCTTTAAGTACAAGATTTCGTGGAGAACATGTGCTACGCGTATATCCAAATGGTGAGGAACGTTGCATAGCATGTAAATTGTGTGAGGCAATATGTCCAGCGCAAGCTATTGTTATTGAAGCAGAAGAACGTGAAGATGGAAGCAGACGTACTACACGTTATGATATTGATATGACAAAATGTATATACTGTGGTCTCTGTCAGGAAGCTTGTCCTGTTGATGCAATTGTTGAGGGTCCAAATTTTGAATTTGCAACAGAAACGAGAGAAGAACTGATGTACAACAAAGAAAAGTTATTATCTAACGGAAGAATTTGGGAAGAAGCGATAGCACTTAGATTAAAAAAGAATCAACCATATTATTAATTGTGGATGACAGGCAAATCATCTTATTTGCAACTTATGAAAATATTGTATTATAATTGCAGCTATTTCTTCTATTGATCGTTGTGTTACATCAATCACTGGCCATTTATTTTTAGCAAAAAATTTTTCTGCTTCTCGTATTTCTTCTACAACTTGTTTAAGTCCAACGTACTGCTCATTATTTACATCTTTTATTGAAATAAGCCTATTTTTGCGTATTTGTATTAATCTTTTTAGATCTATAGTAAGTCCAATGACTAACTTATCTTTAATTTTTTTTAAATCTACATAAAATGGTACTGCATAGACAAACGGCAAATTTGCTACTTTGTAACCACGATAAGCAAGATATATGCTAGTTGGCGATTTTGAAGTGCGAGATACACCAACTAAAATTATATCAGCTTCATCGATGTCCCAAGTATTCTGCCCATCATCATGAGTAATGGTATAATTGATTGCATCCATTCTGTCATAATAATCATCGTTTAAGCTACCTTGTAAATCTAAAGACAGATCTTTTCTTACATTTAAATAAGATGAAATCTCTCGTATTATGTGAGACAGTATTGCAACGTAAGGAATCTTTAAAGCTCGACAATTCTCTTTTAAATAACTTCTTAATTCATCATTAGTAATAGTGCAGATAACAAAACTGTGTTCATCTTTCTTTATTAATTCTAAGATCTGATCAATCTGTTTTTCATTGTGTATCAAAGACCAAACATGCTCTCTTGCATCAACTGAGTTAAAATGCTGAACTGCAGCTCTTGCAACTGATACAACAGTTTCACCAGTTGAATCAGATACTAGGTGTAAATTAAGTACTTTTTTCAAAGTTATAAATAAATTTATTACATTATAGAAATAACATAGCTCACTTAAAAAACAAATTTTATCTTTACTCTCTTTATTTTGAATATTTGATGTGAGAATTGACTCTAGCTTTTTTATATAGCATAAACTTTCTGTTAACAGATAAATAGATTACAATGTCAATTCAAATTGCTGCTTCAATACTCTCGGCAGATTTTGCTAAACTTGGAGAAGAGGTGCAAACAGTGAGTAATGCAGGAGTAGATCTCATACATATAGATGTCATGGATGGTAATTTCGTACCTAATATTACTATTGGTCCAGCTGTTGTATCAGCGATACGGACTTATTCCTCTCTACCTTTTGACGTACACTTAATGATAAATTCACCTTCAAACTATATTGAAGCATTTGTACGTGCAGGAGCAAATATAATAACTGTACATGCAGAAGCAGAGATTCACTTAGAAAGGGTAATCAAAAAAATTAAGTCATATAATGTCATGGTTGGTATCTCAATTGTTCCCTCAACTCATCCAAGTATATTAGAGTATATAATACATGAGCTAGACGTTATTCTTGTAATGTCGGTTAATCCTGGTTTTGGTGGACAAGAATTTCTTACTTCGCAATTACATAAAATATGTTATATAAAAAACATGATAAGCAAAAATTCACTTAAAACAAAGATAGAAGTAGATGGTGGCATTAATTTGAGTAATACCGCTGCTATTATAAATGCAGGAGCAGATATTTTAGTTGTAGGATCAGCTATCTTCAAATCACAGAATATTACAAAAACAGTTAATAATATTAAAAATCTAGTCAGTTAATTGATTATGACCTTATCGCTTAATTAGTTTCATTCATAATGAGAGAATTTAACTTATTATGAAAATTTTTATCTAATTTAAATATGCTTTTCATGATAATTTTAGGTGCGAGAGAAAATTCACCTTCTTGATTTAAAGCACTTTTTAACTTATTTACAGAATTCATACTTAAATTATCATCTGCTAGGTTAAGAAATATATCTTCTATTTCTCTAGCAATATTTTTATACTTACTAAGTGGATGATAATTAGGATATGATGCAATATTTTTTATAACTTTTAATTCACTTATAGTAAAATCTTTAAATGCAATTTGTATAAGCTGTTCTATTATTAGTTCATTATCTTCTTTTTGAATTAAACAGCATTTAAGCAGTATCTGAGCAATGAAACTTACTGTATCATGTACCTCTGCATAACCCAATATATAGATAATATTATTCTCTATAGTATAATTATACAAACTATTTTCCTTCTGCAGGAGCTTAATAAATTTTTGACTATTTGCAGAATTTAAACTCAAGTGTTCTTTAGCCATAGGTCTGATTGATATTTTTCCTTTATCAATCCTGATATTCAACTGTGGACGTTTTTGGTAGGAACAAAATACAATATTTTGGTGGTCCAATTTGTTGGAAGCTTGTGTAAAAGCATATTCTACTATTTGATCACCTACGGTAATGCCATGCTTGCACAGGTGATCTACAATAGTTTCAACTTCAGTATAGTTAAAACTTTTATTTTTTATAAGATTGACAATATCTATATCGCCTTCTTCTCTATATTCTATACTTACTTCTTCTTTAAATAATGTTTTTGCTGCTTTATTCTTATCAAAAATAGTAAAAATTTTTATAAATTTCTCTAATTCCTCTTTACTATCAGTCTTTATTACTATTAGATTGCTATTAATGATAATATCTTTTATCATTATATTCCCCTTTCAAAAATTATGAATGTAATTTTATTCGTAATATATTAAAAAATAAATAACTAGCAGTAAATTACTTATTAAATTAACTTTTTATAGGGGGGTTGTTGATAGACAAGAGGAGTTCTATAGATCAATAGTCTTAATCACGGTATTTCGCGTTTCTTCCAAGCGATTTGGCACATTATCAGATGATGGTATTAAGCTTACACATGTCAAAACTAATCTTGTAAGTGGAAAAAGAACTGCTACGGATGCAGCGCAAAGTAATGAAAACGATAATAAAGATATATTATTCATCACTTGATAATCTGTTATATTGAGATAATAACTATTTTCTTTTAAAACAAGTAGTACTACAGATGCAATTGATGTTATAGTAAATAAAGTATTTGCTGAATATGATATAGCCTTAACGCAATTGGTACCTTCATTTGTATTTTGCTCTGATGATGCATTTTTATTAGCAGTAGATTTACTATTTATCTTTTTAGATACGAGTAAAAAAATACCAAAAGATAATGCTGAAACAGCAGATACAGCTATTATCCACGTAAATAATTTATTACTAACAGTTTCCTTATTTACTAAGTTAAATAACCTAAGAAAGTATAGCACAACTCCAGTCAGATACAGCATCATAGACACCATTCGTAACTGTTCTAAAAAACTATTTACAGAGGTTTTTGTTTTCATGACTTTTCATATTATCTATATTCCTTAATAATTTTATCATATATGTTGAAAAATGTAAATATTATACTATCCAATTGGTAGTCTATGAAAACTTTACACTTCCTATATCGTATCTAAAAAACCCTTCAGGCCAATCTAACAAATCTAATGCTGCATAAGCTTTATGTTTTGCTTCTTCAACACTTCCTCCTTTTGCAACTATATTTAGTACTCTACCTCCATTTGATATCCAATTGTTATTTGAATCTAATTTAGTTCCAGCATGAAATACCATTATATCAGGAATATTTTCTATTTTATCTAAACCTTTAATGATTGTGTTTTTATGGTACTCTCCTGGATAACCTTTACTTGCTACTACTACACATACTACCGCATCTCTGCTGAGCTGCACTGACTCATTGCCTAATTTTCCTTTTGCAGTTAAAGAAATAAGTTTAAGTAAATCTGAATCTAATCTTGGTAATATAGATTGAGTTTCTGGATCACCAAATCTGACATTATATTCTAGAAGCTTAGGTCCAGTTTTTGTTATCATTAAACCAGCAAACAGCATGCCTCTAAAAGGTATGCCCATATTTTGCATAGCATAAACAGTAGGATAAATTATTCTCTCAACGATTCGATACTTCATTTCTTCAGTAACAATTGATACTGGTGAGTATGCTCCCATTCCACCTGTATTTGCTCCTTTATTACCCTCGCTAACAGCTTTGTGATCTTGTGCTGAACCTAAAACTACAATATTTGTTCCATCAACAAAAGCGAAAAAACTGACTTCTTCTCCTTCTAAAAATTCTTCTATTATTATAGCTTCACCAGCTATACCAAACCTTTTTTCAATTAACATTGAATCTATAGTTAAATATGCTTCTTCCTTTGTTTGACAAACTACTACACCTTTTCCTGATACAGGCCCATCAGCTTTTACAACTGCTGGACCTTTCATTTTATCTACAAATTGTTTAGCAGCATCTGCATCAGTAAAATAGTCATATTTTGCAGTAGGTATATTGTATTGTGTACATAATTCTTTCATAAAACTTTTAGATGACTCAAGCTTTGCTGCAGCTTTACTTGGAGCAAAAACATAAATTCCTTCTGCGCTTAAATCGTCCGCTAAACCTCTTATAATGTGTTCTTCTGGTCCTATAATCACTAATTCAATATTCTTACTCTTACAGGTTTGAATTACTTCAATTGTATTATAAATATTTATATCTATAACTGTTGCTAAATTTCTTACTGCATCATGCCCAGATAGTACATAGAGCTCACCTAAAAGTGGTGACTTCTTTAAAGACCATAAAATTGCATGCTCACGCCCACCAGAACCAATCACTAACACGTTTATCATATTTACCTTAAGAGACCTGAATAGTTTAATTTTACAATAAACATATTCTTAAGTAAATAAAATATTGATTACTTGCGCCGTTAAATTACTATATCCACTACAACTTGAGCTATTTCTAATTTGTACTTTAATAAATGATATTAGTCTAAATGTCTTCATATAATAGTTTACGTGATTTTATTCGAAAATTAGAAAAAAACAATGAGTTAATTAGAATAAAAGAACAAGTTTCTACAGTACTGGAAATGACAGAAATACATAAGAGAGTATTACTAAAAAAAGGACCGGCTATAATATTCGAAAACGTTGTTAGCGAAAATGGTGAAAATTCAATTCCAGTATTGACCAATTTATTTGGTACTATAGAGAGAATAGCGCTTGGTATAGGAACAACGCCTGACAAATTAAGAAGTATAGGTGAACTTATAGCGTTCTTTAAATCACCTTCACCTCCAGAGAGTTTCAAAGAGGCATGGCAGATGTTACCATTGCTTAAAACCTTGTTATCAATGAAACCTAAGACGATAAAAAAAGCACCGTGTCAAGAGATAATATGGCAGGGAGAAGAAGTAGATTTAACAAAGTTACCAATTCAAACTTGTTGGCCAAATGAGCCAGCACCATTAATTACTTGGCCAATCGTTGTTACAAAAGGACCAACAAGTAATAAACAGGACGACTTTAATTTAGGCATATATCGTATGCAAGTTGTGAATAAAAATACAACACTGATGCGATGGCTAGCACATCGTGGTGGTGCTAGTCACTACAGATGTTGGGGTAAGATAAACAGAACACAATTTCCTGCTGCTGCTGTTATTGGATCAGATCCTGCAACAATTATAGCTGCTGTAACTCCAGTGCCTGAGACATTATCTGAGTATCAATTTGCTGGGTTATTACGTAAAAAACCAATTGAGTTAACAAATTGCGTCACAGTCCCTCTTAAAGTTCCAGCTAACGCTGAAATTGTTTTAGAAGGGTACGTCAGTTTAGATAAATATCACAACGAAGGCCCTTATGGTGATCATACAGGATATTATAATGCAGTTGAGCAATTCCCAGAATTTAATATAACTGCAATTACAATGCGAAAAAATCCTATTTACTTGAGTACTTTTACCGGCAGGCCTCCAGATGAACCATCTATTTTAGGAGAGGCATTAAATGAAATATTTATACCAATACTAGTTAGTCAATTTCCTGAAATAGTCGATTTTTGGCTACCGTCAGAAGGGTGTTCATACAGAATAGCAATAGTTTCAATTAAAAAATCTTATCCAGGTCATGCAAAAAGAATAATGATGGGTGTATTATCATTTTTAAAGCAGTTTTTATATACAAAATTCGTTATAGTAACAGATGATGATATAAATATAAGAGATTGGAAAGAAGTAGCTTGGGCAATAGCAACAAGAATGGATCCTGCGCGTGATATGACAATAATAGAAAATGCTCCTATTGACTACTTAGACTTTGCTGCACCAGAGAATGGATTGGGAAGTAAAATGGGATTTGATGCAACAAACAAAATGCCACCTGAAACTAAAAGAGAGTGGGGGAAAAAGATTGTCATGGATGAAGCTACCATAGCAAAAGTTACAGAAAATTGGAAAAAATATGGCTTTAAAATTTAAATTTATCATATGATTGATTCTAGTTTATGTAAAATAATAGAAAGTTGGTACCGGTGGCTGAGATTAGAAAAAAATTTTTCACAAAACACTCTTGAAGCTTATAGAAGGGATTTAAATCATTTAATGTTATTTTTAAATTCAAGCATAGGAGAAGTAGTAACACTTAAGACTTTGAAAAGTCTAGCCTTATTCAATATAAGAGGGTGGCTCAGTTTTCGTCATAAGAAAAATATCAGCTCTACATCTAATGCTAGGGCTTTATCAGCAATACGTAATTTTTTTAAATATATTAATGATTATTATGATATAGATAATCAAACTATATTTTCCATATCAAAACCAATACTCAGAAAAACTCTACCTAAGGTTCTATCAAGAGATAATATTAAAGTTGCTATAGAAGAAGTAAAATTAGAAGCAAAATATCATTGGGTTGCAGAGCGCAATGCTGCAATTATTCTCTTGCTTTACGGTTGTGGACTCAGAATTAGTGAAGCACTGAGTCTCAAATTAAAAGATGTAAGTAGTGAAGAGTTAACTGTTATTGGAAAAGGAAGTAAAGAAAGAAGGATATTTATGCTTCCTATAGTAAAAAAGCAAGTAGAGAAATATATAAAATTTTGTCCTTATCTTAAGTATAGCATGAAAGATCAAGACTTGTTTGTTGGTGTGAGAGGAAAAAAATTAGGGAGAACTTATTTTGCTAATTACTTACAGAAAGTAAGAAGAATGGCAAATTTGCCAGAAACTGTAATACCACATGCATTTCGTCATAGTTTTGCAACACATTTGTTTAGAGAAAATGTTGATATGAGATCAATTCAGCAGCTGCTTGGCCATGCAAATTTATCAACAACTCAGATTTATACTCATTTAAATCATAAAGATGTTATTGATGTTTATAAAAATTTCCATCCGCAGATGAGTAATAAAAAATGAATATGTATGTCAGTGGTAAATAATAAACCACTTCCAAAATACATTTAGGAAGCTTAAAATTGTAAATTCCTGCAATAAGTCAGCTAAAACTTTTATGTTCGGTAGTATTTGACTCTTTGAAAAATCAGAAAATTCTACCGTTCGAAAAGGGGACTGCTAATTAAAAATAGATTTTTAAAAAGCAAAGAGTAACTGAAATCATATGTTTAGACATAGAATAACAATTTGTTTTGCGTCGAAATCTGCATATGTAGTGACGAAGTGTAGCATTTATACTCTCAATCATCGGAGTATTCCAATCACATGTTCCTTTTTAGGCACGATAAGAAATCAGTAATTAGGATGCAGTTTTTTTATCAACTTCCAGATAAGTTTGGCTGATCTTTTTATTCGGTTACCACAAAAATAGTATTAGTTTTCTTCTTCCATGAATATGATTTTTCCATTTTGACTGTCTTTTGTCTGCTGTATCTGTGACATCTGCTAGAATTTTCAGTATCCTTTCCGGGTTATATCCTTTTTTACGGTAACTTTTCTCACCAATAGTGGCTCCATTTTCTTCAATTGTTGACAAATATTTGAGTTGTGTAAGTTAAATAAGTAGCCCAAAAATCTGTGTGTTATGTAAGTTCGATTTTTATGTCCCAAAGCGCTACCTTTCCTCCAAGCATAGCAAACTCGTCATCCATCTTTACACCATCTGTTAGCTTGATTTTTATCGTATCATTTTTTTGTAAAAGCCTCCTGAAATCACATATTGAAAGATGACCTGTATCAGTATCAATAGAAATGAAACCATCATCGAGCTTTTGTAGATCTATACATTTGCTAATACCTTGATCTAATATTTCTACTTCTGCAGTTTTATATGTATGTCGCTCTTCTGCAAGGAGATTACCATGATCCAATTGATGATCTGGGTCAATTAATTTTAACTTGAATTTCAAGTTAAAGTTGGAACGTACAAGGTCAGTTAAATAATATTTATATCCGTTTACACTTTGAATATAACTAAATTTTCCATTTTCATGGTAATGGGCAATTGTCTTAAGAAAATCTAAAAAAGTGATGTAAGCAAAGCCACCTTTATCACATCGATTTGGAATGATTGTTTTCTCCATTACGACCTCTTGCAAAGATTAATTTTTTAATTATAATTGTTAATGAAATATAAATTGGTATAATTTTGAGGCGTGACTTTAGTGCTATCAGTAGCAAAACTGTGCATATTCAAGGAAATACTTTATAAAATTCTTTTTGTAAGACTTCGTCAACTACATCTAGTGAAACTTCAATGCCTAATTTTTTCATAGAAGTTATTCCATAATCTTTTATACCACATGGAATGATGCTGTTATAATGAGATAAATTTGGGTAAACGTTCAAAGCAATGCCGTGATAAGTAACCCATTTTCTTATTTTTATACCAAAGGCTGCAATTTTTTCTTCTTTGCCATCTGTATTTACCCATACACCTATACGATCACTTTTAAACTCTCCATCAATTGAAAAATGGCGCAAGCTATTTATTATCCAAGTACTTAAGTTTTTTATGTAAAGCTTAACATCACATTTATTTCTTCTTTTAAGATCAAGCATTAAATAGATAACTCGCTGTCCTGGACCATGGTAAGTATACTTGCCTCCACGACTAGTTTGAAATACAGGAAGGGTTGCTTCTACACTGAGCTCCTGCACATTAGCGCTAATTCCAGCAGTATATATTGCTGGATGCTCAAGTAGCCAAACTAGTTCTGGTTTTATCCCTTCAGAAATTAGCTTTACCCTTTCCTCCATAAATTCCACAGCACTTAAATATTCAATCTGTTTATCTGATTTAAGCCACTCTATCATAGCATTCTAAGATGTAAAAAATTGTATGTACTAAAGTCTTATCAACTCAAGTAAAAATTTACAATAGACTTCTTTGCAAAATTGGCAATGACTAAAATTTAGTATGAAATCATACATTTTAAAAGTATGAGAATGGATTTGCAATAGAAGCTATTAAATAGAAAAATAATTGCACGGATTAATCAATATGTTAGACTGAACCCTCGCACCCTTAGCTCAGCTGGATAGAGCATTTGACTACGGATCAAAAGGTCGGGCGTTCGAATCGCTCAGGGTGCAGTTGTATAGTTTATCTAACTTAATGTATGTCGAAATTGCTAATTTCACTACTTGTCATCTTATTCTCATCGTTATTCTTTGGCAGTCTTATTCCAACCCAAATTCAGGCATTTTTGTATTCAATTAGCCTAAGTATCAAGTCAATATTGATATTTATTATGCCATTTATTGTCTTTACTTTAACTTTTAGCAGTACTACCAACTTAAAAACAGATGCTTTCAAATTTATCGCACTATTGCTATCTACAGTTTGTTTATCTAATTTAATATCTAGCCTTCTAGCTTACTCTGCTGGATATGTGATACTCAAAAACATCTCAATTACATCTAACATTACCTTAATACAAGATGAACTTTTCTCTCTTTGGTCCATTAAGTTACCTACAGTGATTTCAAACTTTCAAGCTTTATTTTTAGGATTTGCGTGTGGTATTACTTCATCTAAAACTTTTCCTAAAAAGGGAAAAGCCATCAGTGATAAACTATTAAAGATAGCTTTTTTCGCTTTAAAAAGAGTTCTTACACCAATAATACCAGTTTTTATACTAGGCTTCACACTCAAATTACAACATGATCAAATATTATCAGTTATATTTGGCAACTATTTTGTAATTTTTATTACTATTATTTTTATAACTTATTTTTATATTTTTCTATTATACGGAATAGCAAATTCTTTTAAGATAAAAGGTTGGTTTGTGAGCATAAATAATATGTTGCCAGCATTTATCACTGCAATTACTACCATGTCGAGCAGTGTAGCGATGCCAATGACTTTAGAGGGAAGTGAAAAAAACACAAAAGAGCATAGTATTGTATTTACCGCTGTACCAACAACAGTTAGTATTCACTTAATTGGTGATTGCTTTTTTATCATTATCTTAACATTGGCTATAACTTCATCTTTTAATCAATATTCTTTAACTGCAATAGATCATGTTATCTTTTTACTTTATTTTTTGTTATCAAAATTTGCTATTGCTGCAGTTCCAGGAGGTGGCATCATAGTTATGCTTCCTATTTTAGAGCAATATTTAAAATTTTCTCCAACTATGCTATCATTCATTACAGCACTTTACATACTACTTGACCCAATTATTACTTCAGCTAACGTTATGGGTAATGGTGCATTTACCATGCTGTTTACAAAACTTTACAAAAGTAGACTTCTTGCGAAATTCGCTTTTGGGAGGCAAGTGCTAGGAGTATACGGAGCGGAAAACCGCAGTGTATTAGACATACATGAGGATTTGAGCATCGGAGCAACGACGCAATTGTCTGCAGAAGTAGAATTTCGAGAGGGGTCTAGTAAAAAATGATTGTAATGGTAATTGACACAGCAAAAACAAATTCGTCAGTTGCAATAATTGATGATGATGGCAAGATATGTATTAAATGTGATAATAGTAATAACTCACATTCAGAATCTTTATTTAGACTTATAGAATCACTTTTTAGTAACCATAACTACACCTATGATAATATAGACTGTATAGTTACAGTTGTTGGACCAGGCAGCTTTACTGGCATCAGAGCTGGTTTATCTGCAGCACAGGGTATTAGACTTGTTACTAAAAAACCTCTTTATGGAGTAAATACATTAGAAGTTCAAGCATATGCTATGCTCTCTACCTATACCGGTCAAAGAAATATTAGAGCTATAATTGATACTAGCAACGAATGCGTATATACACAGCTTTTTAATTATGAACTTATTCCCATATCAGAACCTGAAATTGTTGATAAAAGCAGTTTAGATTTGAGTGATTGTATAACCTGCAAAAATGTACAAGTTGATGCCAGCCATGCAGGTTTACTGATACATTATCGACTTAAGAAAAAACACCAAATAAATGAAGCTAAAGCTTTGTATTTGAGAACTATGTGACTAGATCTACTATCTCTATGGACTTCAACATATTTAAATTCTCGTAAAAGCTTGTAATCACATAATATAAAACAAATTTTCACAGTTGACATAACGTATCTTCTCTATACGATTTATAATTTACGTTCTATTATGCCAGATATTAAGTCGATGACTTTAAATTTTGGTCCTCAGCACCCAGCTGCACATGGTGTTTTGCGTTTAGTGCTAGAAATGGATGGCGAAGTGATAGAAAGAGCAGATCCTCATATTGGTCTGCTACATCGCGGTACAGAAAAATTAATAGAGTATAAAACTTATCTACAAGCATTACCTTATTTTGACCGCTTGGATTATGTATCTCCTATGTCACAAGAGCATGCTTATTCTTTATGTGTTGAGAAGTTACTTAATTGTGAAATTCCACCGCGAGCTCAGTACTTACGGGTTCTTTTTTGTGAATTAACTAGAATACTAAATCACCTGTTAAGTGTTTCTGCACAAGCATTAGATGTTGGAGCAATGACACCGCTTCTTTGGTTATTTGAAGAAAGGGAAAAAATACTAAACTTTTATGAAAGAGCATCTGGTGCAAGGTTTCATGCAGCTTATATACGTCCAGGTGGTGTTGCAGCTGATATCCCAGATGATTTAGTTGATGATATAATGGATTTCATTCAAGAATTCCCTAAATACATAGATGATGTTGATAATGTTTTAACTGAAAATAGAATTTGGAAACAGCGTACAGTTGGCATAGGAGCGGTTTCAGTTGAACAGGCTTTAGATTGGGGGTTTAGTGGTCCAGTGCTGCGTGCTTCTGGTTTGGCTTGGGATTTGCGAAAAAGCCAACCATATGAGATATATGATCAGCTGGATTTCGATATACCAGTTGGGCAAAATGGTGATTGTTATGATCGATATTTAGTAAGGATGGAGGAAATAAGACAATCAGTAAAATTGGTTAAGCAATGCATAGAAAATTTACCTAACGGTTCTGTGAAATCTGATGATCGAAAAATTTCTCCACCACCACGAGCAGAGATGAAAAAGTCAATGGAAGCCATGATTCACCATTTTAAATTATATTCAGAAGGATATAGTGTACCACAAGGTGAAGCATATACTGCTGTTGAAGCACCAAAAGGTGAATTTGGCGTTTATATAGTTTCTGATGGTACAAATCAGCCATATAGATGTAGGATTAGGGCACCTGGCTTTGCTCACTTGCAGGCTTTGGATTTTATGGCTCGAGGTCATATGCTAGCTGATGTTGTTGCCATAATTGGTTCGTTAGATATAGTTTTTGGTGAGGTAGATAGGTGATATGACAGAGAATAAAGCACATCAAGAATCAATAAAACAGCCTGAATTTGTATTTACCGCTGAGAATTTAAAGAAAGCAAAGGATAACATAAAAATGTATCCTGAAGGTAAGCAAGCAAGTGCTGTAATGTCTCTACTTTATCTAGCTCAAGATCAATGTGGTGGCTGGATACCAGAGCCGGCAATGAGATATATTGCTGATTTGCTTGAAATTCCTCATATCCAGGTATATGAAGTTGCAAATTTTTATACTATGTATAACTTATCTCCTGTTGGTAAATATCTTATACAAGTATGTAGAACTACTCCATGCTGGCTTTGTAGCAGTAATGATGTTTTAAATACGTGCAAGAAAATTTTAGGAATTAATGTTGGCGAAACAACTAAAGATAATTTATTTACTTTAAAAGAAGTAGAATGTTTAGGTGCTTGTGTTAATGCACCTGTAATTCAAATAAATAATGATTATTATGAAAATCTCACTCCTAAAAAGATGGAGGAAATAATAAAAGACATAAGCCATACCTAGCTGCACAGCACCAAAGAGATGTGGAGGTGCACTGCAAAATCGCTGTTTTCTGAAGACAGGCTGCATATTAACGATTGCCAAAAAAGCTGCTGTTGCGAAAGGGTTTCAAGTTATTTCAAAATTGTAGATTTGCCTGGCTATCCAATTTTAGGCGTATGAGCAAAGATTATGAACATTCTCCTAAGCCTTGAGAACAAAGAATATAATACAAATAAGAAGGAAAAGTAGGGAAAAAGCTGTAGTTTATACTATAACAACATAAACCAAAACTACCATATATAAAAGAAAACAGTTGGAAACAAATTTTATAGTTCTTAGGCAGTGTCGACATTTAAAAATGAAATTATACTGTTATTTTTATATGAGGGAAAGAGACGTTATACGACTTAAAAGACGAGCAATGAGAAAGGATAAAAGATAGTTTACCTGGGAAAGAAGCGGAAGAAGTGCAAATGATAACAGGAAGTTTATAGCATGTGGATAGTGGAGCACCGTGGAGCTGCCGAATATGGAAAATGTTCAATAAATGTTTCATGAGATGGGCAAGAGCAGGTGTTTGGCAAATGATTTTTTGGCAGTTACACAGATGATAGATTCAACGATCACATCAGCATGTGCAAGAAAAAAAATCAAGAAACCGGTAAAGAGCAAGAATTAGGAAGATCTAAATTCAACTAAGTTACATGCTGCTTGCTTGACTGAGATTTTTTGTTACCGCTGGACAAAATGTTAAAGCATTGGATTTGATAAGTGGTAAGCGCATGTGATTGCAGATAAAATGATATGATTGAAGCAGCAAAAGCTGTAAACGCTGAACCAGCAATCCCACCGCGTTCCAATAGAAAAACACAGAGAGAATATGATAAGGACATATATAAAGATTAATTGATTTAATAAACTCAAGTAGGGTTGCTACTCGTTATAGCTATAACTTTCTTATCATTTGTTCATCTTGCTGGTATCTATCTTTGGTTAAAATAAATGTCAACACTGCCTAGATCTTATCTTGAAATTGGTTGTATAAAAGATTTTGTATGTTATTGTAACAGCGGTTAAATTACTATTTTGAAGTAGAATTTTTAATCAGTATCCGTAAAACTATATTATGAAATGATATTTCGGTTATCTCTAGATAATTTACAATCTTATTTTAAATTAATGCGCTTAGATAGCTTACATGTTATATGGCTTTTTTTATTTCCTGGCCTCAGTGGTATTGCGCTAGCAGCAAATAATATTCAGCAGATAATTTACTATACTCTTCTATTTTTTATAGGTGCATTTCTAATGCGGCCTATTGGCTGTGTAATAAATGATATTTTTGATAGAAAAATAGATGCTGAAATTGAAAGGACAAAAAACCGTCCTTTAGCAAGTGGAGCTTTGAGTGTAAAGCAAGCTTTGGTTCTGTTGATGTTGCTGACATTACTTGCTTTTATCGTTTTGCTTCTTACTAATAAAACAACGATAATTCTAGGCATAATTTGTATGCCTATGGTTATTATTTATCCTCTGCTCAAGCGCTATTTTTGGTGGCCACAGTTTTTCTTGGGGCTTACCATAAATTTTGGAGCATTAATGGGTTGGTCTACAATTAGAGATAACATAAGCTTAGGTGCTATGCTTTTATATATAGGTTGTGTATTCTGGACTTTAGGTTATGATACCATATATGCTCATCAGGATAAAGAAGATGACATTAGAGCTGGCGTTAAATCTACTGCTATACGTTTTGGTAGTAAAACTAGTTTATGGCTTAAAAGGTTTTATTTAATGTCTTTAACAATATGGGCCTGTATGGGAATAATATCACAGTTAAGTATATTTTTTTACATTATATTAATAGCTATTAGTTTTATTTTCTATTATCAATACAAAAAGTCAGATTTTGATAACCCAAACAACTGTGCATATATGTTTAAGATTAATACTTATGTTGGCTTATTACTATTTGTAGGAATTTTTCTAGGAAATGTTTTAAATTAAATGTGCATATCTGAAAAACAGTTTAAATCTTGTTTAGGTGCTTTTGCTACTGGAGTAACAGTTATAACCACACTTGATAAGTTAGAACAAATTCATGGTATTACAGTGAACTCTTTTAACTCTGTATCTTTAAACCCACCTATGATTTTGTTTTCCATAGAAAAAAAAGCTGTACGTTTTGATATTTTCACTTCTTGTAGTAATTTTATTGTGAATATTTTAAGTGATCAACAAAAAACTATATCAAAAATGTTTGCTGCAAGAGATATAAACTGGGATAAAATCAAATACAAAACAGAATATGATATGCCTGTGCTTGAAGGAGTTTTGTCTTATCTTTATTGCTCTAAAAAATATGAATACGATGGTGGAGATCATAAAATCATTGTTGGCGAGGTGATTAAAGCACAAAAGATCAAAGACAATAATAAATCTTTATTATATTATGAAGGTTGTTATTACACTGTAGGAAAGTTATTATGAAAATAGGAATTGTTGGCTGCTTAGGAAGAATGGGTAGGTCTATTATTAATAAACTGGTAGATTATAAAAATGTGGAAATTAGTGGTGCTGTAACTAAATTAGGAGATAAGCATGTTGGTTTGGATATCGGCTTAGTTTTAAATACTGGATCTAACATAGGAGTTGAGATTACAGAATCTATTTCTGATTTATTCAAAAATTCTGATGTTGTAATAGATTTTACAAATCGTGATTGTATGCTTCAATGTTTAGAAATTGCAGCTGATCTAAAAAAACCATTAGTAAGTGGCACAACTGGTATAGAAAATGTCGACCTTAACAAATACGCTAACAAAGCGCCAATTTTATGGTCAGCAAATATGAGCATAGGAATTAATTTATTGCTTAAACTTGTTGAAGAGGCAGCCGAAAGTTTAGGTCAAGATTATGATGTTGAGGTTTTTGAAATGCACCATAATCTAAAAAAAGATGCACCTTCTGGCACTGCTATAGCTCTGGGAAAAGCAGCAGCAAAAGGTCTCAATATTGATTTTAAAATAAGCCACTATTTTCAAGATGAATCAAATCCAAGAAAAAAAAATAGTATAGGCTTTGCGGTATCACGTGGAGGTGGAGTAATTGCTGATCAGAGTGTTATGCTCATCAGTCAAGGGGAACAAATAACACTTAGTCATAGGGCAATTAATAGAGATATATTTGCTCAAGGTGCTATTAAGGCAGCATTATGGTTAGCTAACAAGCCTGTAGGTCTTTATTCTATGCAAAATGTCTTAGAACCACAAAAATGACACAAATATACTCATCCATTAAAGACTTAAATTTATGGTATAGCTCAAAGCAAGTTTTATCTGGCTTAAATTTGAATATTTACAAAAAAGAAGTCCTAACTTTTATAGGGGCATCTGGTTGTGGAAAATCTACGTTTTTACGTTGTTTTAATCGCATGAATGATTATGTTTCCGGATGTAGAATTACTGGTGAAATTAACATAGATGGAGTAAACATCTATGGTTCTGGTATGGATGTTGTACTACTTAGATCAAAAGTAGGTATGGTTTTTCAAAAACCCAACCCATTTCCCAAATCCATATATGATAATGTCGCTTATGGACCAAGGTTACATAATATGGTAAGAACAAAAAAGAAGTTAGATGAAATAGTAGAGGAGAGTTTAGTTAGGGTTGGCCTGTGGGAAGACCTTAAAGAAAGGCTAAAAGATAGCGCTCTAGATTTATCTGGTGGACAACAACAACGTTTATGCATTGCGCGTGCTATTTCTGTAAAACCAACTATGCTTTTAATGGATGAACCATGTTCTGCATTAGATCCTGTAGCTACAAGTACAATTGAAAACTTAATACTTGAACTTAAATCTAAGTTTACTATTATAATAGTTACTCACTCAATGAAACAAGCAAAAAAACTCTCTGACCGTGTTGTATTTTTTCACATGGGTAAAATCATTGAAATTGGAAAAACAGAGGAGATTTTTGAAAATCCTCAATCTTTGCAGGTCAAAGAATATATACTTGATCACTAATTTTTATAACTATCACTTTTTTCTATACCTTTTGCAGTAGAGCAATGCTGGTGTAAAAAATAAAGTGAGAACTGTGGCAAGTAACAAACCGCTTGCTATAGTTATTGAAAGATCAACCCACCATTGACTTGAAGGGGCGTTATACGTAATTTCGCGTTTAAAAAAATTAATATTGATTTTTGTAATCATCGGCAATAAACCAAGAACTGTAGTAACTACAGTGAGTAATATTGGTCTGATTCTAGAGATGCAAGCTCTAATAATAGATTCTCTCACATCATAAAGTTTTAACTTACTCTCAAAAGAATCGATCAATAATATGTTATTGTTTACTATAATTCCAGCAAGAGAGATAATTCCTACCCCACCCATTACAACTCCAAATACTTGTTTTATTAGTAATAAACTGAAAAAAACACATGTTGTAGATAAAAATACTGCCGTCATTACAATAAAAGCATTGTAAATGCTATTGAATTCTGTAACCAGTACAAGTACCATGAGTGCTATAGCCAACATAAATGCTTTAAGTAAAAAAGCTTGAGCCTCATTTTGATCTTTAGCTTCACCTTTAAAATTAACTGCTACAGTTTTATCCCAGTCTTTTTTGAGAGAATCTTGAATAAATTTTATTCGTTCATCAACTAAATAGCCTGGGGCAACATCAGCAGAGATCGTTAGCACTCGCATTCCATCTATTCTATTTATTCTGGTAATTTTATTATGAGGACTGCGCTTTGTAAAAGTGCTAATGGCAGATGGGCCACTTGCTGTACTTACAAATAAATTATCTAAAGTCTTTAGGTTACGATTCTCTTCAGGAAAACGAGCTATAATATCAACTTCCTCATCAAGATTGTTTGGTCTATACTTGCCAATTATAACTCCGCTTGTTACCATTTTTATAAATTCACCAATAATTGTAATATCAGTACCAAAACGCATAGCTTTATTACGATCAATATCTATATCCCATTCAATTTCAGGTGATGAATGGCTATCTTGAATGTTTATAAGTCCTGGTGATTTATATGCTAGTGTTAAAACTTTCTTCAATGCTGCATCTAGCGCTTCTTCAGACCTTGAGCTTAAATTAATTTGTATCGGCTTATTTCCTTGTGGTCCCATTTTTTCTTCTTGAACGTCAATTATTATTCCCTTAATATCCTGTACGCGATTTCTAATATCACCTACTATGTCAGAGGCCTTGCGCCGTAAACGCCAATTAGTAAACTCTAATTGAATTTTAGCTATCAAATCATCTGGTTCATCATTTGACATAAACATACCAGATCTTGCGTAGAAAATTTTTACTTCATCTTTCATGTTTAAAATATGATCTTCAACTTCTTTAAGTATAAGATCACGTTCTTTAACTGATAAATTTCCCTTAGCTCTAACATTAATTAGAGCGTTATCTGGTTCTACATTTGGAAAAAATTCCACACCAGGACCAAACTTAAAATAAATTATACTTGCTGATACTAAAGTTATGATAGTTATAAAAATAAATTTTTTGGGATTATCTAGGACTTTACTTAAAATATTAATGTAAGTTTTGAGAAAAGGGCTAATTTCTTCTATACTACCACTATCTATCGCATTCATTCTCTCAATCTCTTTTTGTGAAGTTGTAGATGGCATACCAAATATAGCACCTAAAGTAGGAGTAAAAATCAAAGCCATAACCAAGGAGCTACTTAAGGTTGCAACTAAAGTGATAGGTATATATTTCATAAACTCACCAGTTGTTCCTGGCCAAAATAAAAGCGGGATAAATACAGCTAATTTTGTTAAAGTAGCAGAAGTCACTGGCCAAAACATATCGCTTGCAGCCATTTTAAATGCCTGACTTCTACTTAGCCCGCTGATCATTTTTTTATCAGCATATTCATTTACCACGATTGAATCATCAACTAGCATGCCAACAGCCATAATTAAGCTAAATAACACTACTATATTAAGTGTGATCCCCATCAAATGGAGTATAATAATACCAAGTAAAAATGATCCAGGAATTGATAAGGAAACTAATGCAGATATTCTCATGCCCATAACAAGCATCATAACTATAAGTATGAGTAGCACGGAAAATATTATGCTATTTTCTAAATCATCAATAATCTCTATTATCTTATCCGATTGATCCTGCGAGTAGATTATAGATAAATTTTCTGGCCAATAATCTTTCGTGCTATTGACTAAATTTTTTACCTGATTGATCGTCTCTATAACGTTTGCACCTGTACGCTTTGAAACTTCAAGCACAATACATGGTTTACCGTTTATACGTGCAAAACCTTTTCTATCTTCAAATTTATAATATACTTTTGCCACATCCTCTACTGTAACAACTGCATCTCCTTCTACTCTCAGTGGCACTTTCATTATATCTTTTACATCTTTAAATGTGCCTGATATCTTGATCGAATATCTTCCTGTGTCTCCTTCTAGCACTCCTGCTCCAATTAATCTATTATTACGAGATATTGCTCTTAAGATTTCATCGAGTTGCAAATTATAACTGTTAAATACATTTGGTTTAATTATAATTTCAACGATTTCCTTGCGCATACCTGCAACTTCAACGCTTAAAACATTGGACAGTGATTCTATTGCATTCTTTAAGTTACGTGTTATTTCGTTTAGCGCTCTTTCTGGCAAATTTCCTATTAATCCAATATTTATAACAGGAAACAAGCTTAAATTTACTTCATGTACAGTTAGGTGATCTGCTTCATTTGGTAATTTTGAGCGTATGTCATCCATTTTTGCTCTTACATCTTCTAAAGCTTTTTTATTATCAAATCCTGCTTTAAATTTAAGCGTTACATAAGCTCGATCATCAGTTGCAACTGCAGTTATCTCGTCAATCCCTTGAATTGACTTAAGTTCATTTTCCATAGGAATTGCAAGTAAGCGTTCACTGTCTTCAGGAGAAATGCCCTGTAAATTTACAGAAACATTAATAATCGGCATCTGAATATCAGGATTAGTCTCACGTGGCATTTGAACGTATGAGTAAATACCAACAATAAAAATCATTATCAGTAACAACAAAGTTGCTCTGTTGCGATTTATAAATATTTCAACTATTCCTTTCATACGCAATATTGTCGTATTTTTACGAAATATAACAACAAGATATTAAAAAATCACAATTTAAATTCAAATTAATAAAAAATAATACTTTAAATAATTAAAAATTAACGTATACTACATTTGTTATATTATTTCTTCTTCTTATTAATATTGATTGTAAATTTAGTATTTTATTATGACAGAAAACTTTGATAAATTAATAGCTTTAGTTGAAAACAAGCAACTAATAGAAGAAGAAATAATACAACAAATAGAGCTTATTTTGAATGTAGAGCCAAACCTTGTTAAAGAAAGAAAACGCTATAATTGTAACTTTACAATACTTCATTATGCTGCTTTTCATGATAACCCAAAAGTTATTCAGTACCTTTTAGATTGTGGAGCTGACCCTATGGCTGGAGACAGTAATGGTAATATGCCAATCCACCATGCTGCAGGACCTTATATGACGAATGCATATGAGGCATCCTCTTGGGAAGCTGTAGAAATATTTTTAAAACATGATGTTGATGTCAATGTTAAAGGCTGGGGTGATTTAACACCACTTCATGCTGCTACTGCAAGAGGTAAGATAGAAATTGTAAAAAATCTTATTGCATCTGAAGCTAATATTCACGCTGAAAGTAAAAGAGGCTTGATACCTTTGCATTATGCTGCATCAAGTTCTTCTTGGGAAACTATAAAAGTATTTTTAGATACAGAAGTTAATATTAATGCTACCACTGATAGTGGTAAAACAGCACTTCATTATGCTGCTGAAACAGGTAATTTAGAAATTGTAAACAAACTTATAGAACATGGTGCAGATATTAATATAAGAACTAATGATGGTTATACACTGCTTCACGCTGCTGCTCAGGGTCAAAATTTAGAAATTGTAGAAAAGTTTTTTAATCCTATTGATATAAATATCGAGGATAGCAAAGGATATACACCTATTCTTTATGCTTTAGAAAAAAGAGGAACAAGGACAAAACCTTATGAAATTATAAACTTCTTCCTGAATAAGGGAGCAAGTATTGTTCCTAAAAATTGTAAGGTTGATGTCCTTAGTCATCTTGCATTGAATAGTGATGCAAATCTTATTACATATCTCTTAAAACATGGTGCTGATATTAATAAAGGCATAATGTCATATAAAGATATCATTCATAATATAGAAATTGTATCACACTATAGTCATGTAGAATATATACGAACTTTCAAGTGTATTAGAATGCATATAGCGAAGCTAGAAGCTGCAAAGATGGTAATTAGTGAGAATAGCTTAAAATTTAAGGATGTATCTGAATTATTGTCAAAATTATCTGAAGCACTTGCAAAGAGACCAGAATTGTTGGAAGGTTTACTATCAGAAGGATTGTTAATATCTCCAAATGGACAACTAGTATATCCGGATGCAGGAAGTGAATATAATCAATGTTTGCAAGAACGCAAAAAGGAAATTAAGAAATTAATAAAAGAAAATAAACCTTTATATGATCTTTTAAAAGAAATCAATATTAATGAACAAATTAACATATGGATTAAACGTAAGAGCGAGAAAACACATAAAAATGGAAAAGGGCAAAAGATAACACTTAAAGAAGAGTTAGAAGATACATATCAGGAATACGGTGGTATGATAGTCTATAAGATCAATCAAATTGAGAAGGAAATTTTCACAAGAAATAATAAACCACTAATTGATGCTTTATCAAGATATTATGGTTGGTATGGTTTGCAAAATATATCTTATAGAGATCTGGTAACATTTCTAACAGAAAATAAAGATGATTTAACAGAAGGCTATAGCTTAATATTAGGGGGATCTCAAATCAACAATAAAACAGAAAATAGCTTACAAAAAAAGTGGAATGTTAATATTGTTGATTGTAATGATAACATAACAACACCTCCTTTATCACTAAGAGTACTAACAGCAGCAGCATACATAAATAGTAAACTTAATCATGCAAATGTCCAACAAGAGGCTTGCTGCAAAAAGAGATGAAAAAAGAATGAAAGAAAAATGGTTTTAAGTTACCAAAATTTGAAATAAGAAATTGCCGTGATATGATAGGATTAACAATAGAAGAGTTTGAAAAAATATCAAAAGATGAGGTTTTATTAAGCCAATTAAAAAGCTTAGAAGTAGAATTAAGTGATATAAAGGTTGATTTTTTTGTTGTAGTTGCAAGTGCAATAAAAGAAAGAAAATTACTAGGCCCTGTCGACAATTACTTTAGCAAGAGATATATACCATCAAGATGAACGAAAGATAAGAATGCGATATCCAGTTTGTCATAACGAGTATACGGAAATGTTTTAGTTTATTAAATCAAAAGACCCATTTAGAAACTCATAACAATTGGAAGTTATAAATAGCAGAAATAAGAATAGACCTCAGGCCAAAACGTTTCAGTCGATTTCGATATCTATCCGAGATGATTTTGAATCTTTTAAAATCACATTTTCGACCACCACTCTTTGGTTCGCAAGCTCCTGATTTTCTTTCTTTTGTTCCCTGCTCCTTTTTCCTTTTTCTGTGAGGCAATTCCGCGTTTTTATGCATTCTTTGTATACCTATATATCCACCATCTGCTAACACCTAATTTCAGATTACTTTCGACTCATTCTAAAATCATCCATTTGAAAATGCCGTACATATTTGCTCTGTTTTTCTACAATTAACTGAGTTTTAGTTCCATGTTTTTTCTTCTTACCGGAATAAAATCTCTTCTGCTTTTTTCATCTATAGCTAAAATTTCTGTCATTATTTTGAATGCTTTTCGTTTTACTCACGTTAATCGCAGAATTTATTAAGCTTTTCTATTTACTCGAATTTCTACCAATATACTCCCCTTATTCTATTACCTTTTCTTAGTTATGTAAGAGGTATAATTAAATTTCATCGACTGTTTATAATGCAGTCCTTGTTAAGTTCTTTCCAGTTTTCTAAATCATATAGCATACTTTCTCTAGCTCTCGAAAATTATACCATTTCAATGCTGATACCGCCCAAGTAACTCAGCAATTTCTAATGCTGCATAGGTAAAAATGGATTTAGCACCAGCACGTTTAAAACTAATCATGGATTCATATATCACTTCAGTATAATCCAGCCAACCGTTTTGAGATGCAGCCTTAAGCATTGCATATTCACCACTTACTTGATAAGCAAA
>JAVBJW010000045.1:0-13770 GCA_031546805.1 Anaplasmataceae bacterium | reverse complement strand
ACTGGTACTCTCTTTATACCATATGCACTCACAACCATGGAAGCATAATTTTGCAGTTTTTTGAAAGTTTTTTGTAAAATTTAAAACAGATTAACATATTTTTCTCAACTTACTTTATAATGTTTTAATTGCGGCTCTGTACTTATATCATATAGCTGCTCATCTGGTGCATCATAACTTGAACTTGCGTTGTTGAATTCTTGATTTAGTATACTATAGTATAAGTGACTTTCCTGTCATCTCTATTGGTTTATTCATCTTTAATAACTCTAACACTGTTGGTGCAATATCACATAAACTGCCATTTCTTAGTGGTATACTTT
Source organism: Anaplasmataceae bacterium (assembly GCA_031546805.1). GTDB lineage: Bacteria > Pseudomonadota > Alphaproteobacteria > Rickettsiales > Anaplasmataceae > Mesenet. The sequence goes on along the minus strand of JAVBJW010000045.1, from coordinate 13,447 downwards.
TTTTAGGATCAGTATAAATGACAAATGGCACAGTATTTAGTGTATGAGCAGTATTTGGCATACGGCTTTCTTCGCTAAACATATCTTCAGCATTACCATGATCTGCAGTAATTATAAGGGCTGTATTGCTTAATTTTTGAATAGCATTCAGTACTTTTCCTAAACATTTATCAATAGTCAAAATAGCTTGTTTAGCTGCATCTATATTTCCTGTATGGCCAACCATATCAGCATTAGCATAATTAACTACTACTAGTCTAAACTTTTGAGAATTAATATGACTGATAAGTAATTCAGTTAATTCAAAAGCTGACATCTCTGGCTTTAAGTCATAAGTTGCAACTTGTGGAGATGGGACTAATACCCTCTCTTCACCTGAAAAAGGCTCTTTTTTACCACAATTAAAAAAAAATGTTACATGAGCATATTTTTCAGTTTCAGCGATACGCAGTTGCTTAAATCCGCAATCAGAGATAACTTGACCAAGCGTATTGTTAAAACTAAGAGGAGAAAATAAGTACGGAATATCTAAATTATACTCTGTCATACCAAGTATTGAGGAAAATTTTATTGGCTGACATATTTCTATTTTGCCAAGTAATGCATTTGCAAGTTGAATCACTCTATCAGCACGAAAATTAGCTATTAAAATACTATCTTCCTCATTTATACCATTAAAATTGCCTATTACACCTGGTTCAATAAATTCATCAGTAATATTATTTTTATAACTATCATTTATTAATGAAAGAGCATCGTTATAACGTGTTCCTTGAGCAAATGCTATTGCGTCATAAGCTCTAGCTGTACGCTCTAGGCGGTTATCACGATCCATACCATAGTAACGCCCACCAACAGTAGTTATTTTAACATTGTTAAGGTGCTTTATATCATCCTCTAATACTGTAATATATTTTACCGCAGACTTAGGCAAAGTATCCCTACCATCAAGAAAGGCATGAATAGCAACTTCTATACCTGCATTAGATATCACTTCTGCAAGCTCAGATATATGTTTTTGGTGAGAATGAACACCACCATCAGATACAAGACCTACGATGTGACAAACACCATTTCTTTTTTTAAAATTATGAATAAAACCCAGCAAAGCTTCATTTTCTTTTATTCTTTGATTAATACGCTGCAAACTTTGCATAACTATCCGACCACTGCCAATATTCATATGGCCAACTTCCGAATTACCCATCTGTCCTTCAGGAAGTCCAACGTCTAAACCACTAGTAGATAAGCTACATACTGGATAATTTTTGGTAATTAAATTCCAACAAGGTTTATGTACACTACTGATAGCATTATATTTGCTATTTTTACCATTTCCCCAACCATCAAGTATGCATAAAACAACTGACTGAATAGACATCTTCCTAACTATATTTTTTATTTATTTAACCTATTTTTTTCTCTTGTCCACTCTCTTTGTTTAATCGCCTCTCTTTTATCATAGAGCTTTTTACCTTTGACAATAGCAATTTTTACTTTAGCTATTCCTTTATCATTAAAATATAATGACAATGGTATAATTGTAATACCACCAATTTTCACTTTACCAATTAATTTGTTTATTTGCTTTCTATGCAAAAGTAATTTGCGTGCTCTTTTAGGGCTATGATTAAAACGGGTTGCAGATTTATATTCTGAAATATGCATGTTATTTAACCACATTTCTGCACTTTTTTCAGTAACATATGCATCAGATAAATTAACTTTTTTTTGCCTAAGCGATTTTACTTCGCTTCCAGTTAAAACTATTCCTGCTTCTAATTCTTCTAGGATAAAAAAGTTAAATCTGGCTTTTTTATTTTCTACTATTATTTCCATGGCCTTTGATAAGATTGTTGCAATTTAAGAATAAGACTTTCTACTTTATATTGCTTTAATTAATCTGCTTCAATTTTTTTGCCCAAATTGGATTTTTAATTTTTTTTAAAAATTCTCTATGAACATTAATTTCCTCTTCATTAACAAAATAATCTCGTGGTTGACGGTATTTTTTGCTTGTAAAAGCATTATTATCTTCAAATGCTTTATCGGCTATTTGCTCTTCATTATGAAAAAAAGAAATCTGTAAACCTCCTGTCATTTCAACATATACGTCTGCTAATAGCTCAGCATCTACTAACGCTCCATGAACTTCCCTTTTTTCTAGTGAAATATTAAAACGCTTACATAATGCATCTAAAGAAACAGAGGAACCAATGAATTTTTTTCTTGCCATAACCAGAGTATCAACCACTATATTGGAGAAAACAAAGTTACTGTTTAACTTGCTGAGTTCCATATTGATAAATTTTAAGTCGAACTCTGCATTATGTATAATTAATATACTGTCAGATATAAAATCGATGAATTTTTGTGCTACTTTTGCAAATATAGGCTTATCTCTTAAAACCTCTTCAGTAATGCCATGGATTTTTGTAGAGTGATATGGAATATCTCTGCAAGGGTTTATATATTCATGAAAAACAGCACCGCTACGAACTCTATTTATTAACTCTACACACCCTATTTCAATAATCCTATGGCCAGACCCAGTGTCAAGACCTGTTGTTTCAGTATCAAGTACTATCTCTCTTAATTTACTCACTCAAACTCATTTACTTCTATAAGCTTTAATACTAAAAGACAGAAGAAAATAAATCAATTATATTTTGTACTATCTCATCTTATTTCCAGCACCAAATATTCTATCTACTGAAACTTTCTTTCTTTACTCCTGTGAGCAAGCAAAACCTCTCATTATCCATAAATTGGTCTTTGTTTAATTTTAATACCATAAACTGCTTTATAACCAAAAAAAACAGCAATTTTTTCTACTATCAATAAACTTAAATGCTGGATTTGCAAGGCCATACTGCTATTTGTTACTAGCAAATAAAGTATGCCAGAGTTTGAATTTTGAGAGAATATAACTTTTTCTGGTTGGCTTGCCTCAGATATTTCTTGGCCAACAATATTTTTCCAATTTAATAAAAGACGAATTTCAATTCTACTTGTTTCTTTTTTTGTGCATTTGAAAGCACAACTTTCTACAATTGACTTTAATTTTTGCGGACCTCTATACTTAGCAATCATAAATTAGCTTAAAAAACTCTACTGCATTTTCTTCTTCTATTGCTTTTTTATGGTATTTCGTTTTGGTGTAATAGTCAATCTCATCTTCACTAATTTTAGTATAAGTAAATACGTTACTTTTTTTGATTTGCTCTTCCATCCATTTTGCATATTTATGGTAATCAGTAGACATAATTATTTCTCCTTTTGAAATCATCTTTCCTGCAAGAAATTTTAAGAAATCAGTACTGACTAATCTTCTTTTGTTATGTGGCCTCTTTTGCCATGGATCAGGAAAAAGTATAAATACCTTTTCTAAAGTGTAGTCTGTAATATTAATTATTAGTTTTTTGACATCATCTGGCCATATCAAGATATTTTTTATATTATTTTGTTCTATTTTTTTTAATAAAGAAGATACTCCCTTAAGATATGGTTCACATCCTATAATCACTACATCTTGATCTCCCATTGCTTGAGAGATAGTATTCTCACCACTGCCAAAACCAATATCCAACCAGATTCTTTTTTGTAAACTTTCTATTTTATTATTTTCAACTATATATTTATCCAATAATTTTTTATCACCTTCCTTGAGGGTTGCTCTTCTAGAAAATGATTTAATATTATTTGATTCAGTAAGCATATTATAAATTCTCTAGTGGCCACCTTGCTTTTGGTGGAAAGTCAAGTGAGTTTGTGAGATTCTTTTGTAAACGCTCAATTCCAGCCCATCCAACCATAATAGCGTTATCGGTACATAAATTATTTGGAGGAAAAAATATATTCAAATTGTTTTGTAACGCACATTTTTCCAATTTACCCCTCAGAAAATTGTTTGCTGCAACCCCTCCTGTTACAACAAAGTTGTTTACCTGTATTCTTAGTGATTTAAGCATATTGCAAGCATTATCGATTCTATCTATTAATATATCACTCACACATTCTTGAAATGAAGCGCATATATCACATGTACTATCCTCATTTATTGTAATTTTTTGTATTAAATTTCTCACTGATGTTTTTATTCCAGAAAATGAAAAGTCACAACCAGGACGTCTGATAAGTGCTCGTGGAAAATTAAATTTTTTGCTATCTCCCTTTATAGCTTTTTTTTCGATAATAGGGCCTCCAGGATATTCAAGACCTAGCATTTTAGCTACTTTATCAAATGTTTCTCCCAGTGAATCATCAAGCGTTGTACCAAGTTGAATATATTTACCAACATCTTGTGCGACTAGGAATTGACAATGTCCACCTGATATAATTAAAAGTAAAAAAGGGAATTCTACCGTATGTAATAATCGTACAACAAGAGCATGAGCTTCTAAGTGATTAACGGCAATAAATGGTTTGTTCGCAACACTTGCTATTGCTTTTGCCATCATCAATCCTACAATTAATCCTCCTATTAACCCTGGTCCTGCAGTTACTGCAATTGCATCTAAATCACAAAATTCTAAAAACGATTTTTTCATCGCTTGTTCTGTTAAACGCTCCAGATTGTCCATATGAGCACGTGATGCAACTTCTGGAAATACACCACCATATGCTTTGTGCTCTTGTTGTGATAAAATTTCATGAGCTAGAATCTGTCTATTACTTTTAACAATTGCCACTGCAGTTTCATCGCAACTTGTTTCTATAGCTAAAACAACTTTATTTAGATTCATTTTCTTGATAATACTTTTTTGCTCCACTATGAAGTGGTACAAAATTCTCTTTTGCCATCTCTTCTTTTTGCAAATTGTTTAACGCTCCACTTAAGTTTTTAAACTCATCTAAATTATTCATTACATTTTTTACGATCTCGTATGCAATGCTTTCATCAAGATCAGATTTTGCCAAAAGAGATGCTTTAACAGCAATAGTTTTTGTATCCTGTGGATTGCCTTTATATATATTCCCTGGAATTATTCCAAAACTATAATAAGGGTATTTTTCTTGTAGTTTTTTTATATTCTCATCGTCTATAGGAATAAATACAGTATCGCAAGAATACGTTACTTCCTGAATAGCGCCATTTGGATGCCCAATTACATCTGCCATTACGTCTATCTTGTGATCACATAATGCCTGTGCCTGTTCAGATGTTTTTAGTTCTGAAGCTACAGAAAAATCCTTTTTTGTCCAGCCGTTTACATCCATAAGTGCCACCATCATCCCCCTTATTCCTGTTCCTGGCGCCCCTATATTTACCTTTTTACCCTTGATATCACTGACTGAATTAATATTAGAATCCTTTCTTGCAACAAGTGTAAGATATTCTTTGTGCATTGAAAGCAGAAGTCTTAAATCTTGCATTGGCTTTGATTTAAAAATTCCTTGACCATAATAAGCATTGTATTCCCAATCAGATTGGGCAATACCAACATCGATATCATTGTTACGCATTGCATTTATATTATATGCACCACCAGTTGTAGAGGCAACCGAACATATGATTTTTTCTGTATCACTGTGACTATTTTTCATAAGAAATTTGCATATTGTACTACCAATAGGGTAATAAATACCTGTGATTGAACCAGTACCTATATTGATAAATCTTTTTTCTAATGCATGTGTATTATTAACAAATATCAAAATTGTCAAAATAAACAATATTATAGAATTTTTAATGTACACTTTAACCTTATTTTTTGTGTTATAAAAGACTCTCAACTTTCTTTATAATACCGTAAAAATTGTCAAAGTCTAGACTTGCACTACCAATTAGGAGCCCTGATATTTTTTGCATTTTAACTAACTCCTCTACATTTTTCAAGTTAACAGAACCACCGTATATAACGCGTGATTGAAGATGAGATCGTATCATCTCTATAGTCTCAGCAATTAGAGTAATTTCAGGTATAGAGCCTTGCCCTATAGCCCAAACTGGTTCATAAGCTACTGTATATTTATTTTTATACTTCTCTTCTTTTGGCAAATAATTTGTACATTGTTTCAATAAAACATCTTTTGTTTTCTTTTCGCTTCTATCTAGCAGCGTTTCTCCTATGCAGATAATTGGATGTAACCCTGCTTCCAAAGCAGCATAAACTTTAAGTTTTATTTGATCATCTGTTTCCCCACAGTGCAATTTCCTTTCAGAATGACCAAGTATTACATAACTACAACCAAGGTCAGCTAGCATCTCCGCGCTCACTTCTCCTGTGTAAGCTCCTTTTGTTTCGTGATGACAATTTTGCGCGCCTATACTTATATTAGGTTTAATTTTATTCGCAAGTGCTGTAAATGGTGGGCATATTACTAACTCAGTTTTTTGAAAATTTTCATTTAACCTGTGAATAAAATCTATAAAAGATAAACGCGAGCCGTTCATCTTCCAATTTGCAACTATTAAAAAAGACATTTTCTAGATCTAAAAAAATAAAAGTGCCGACTGTCGGACTTGAACTGACAACCTACTGATTACAAGTCAGTTGCTCTACCAATTGAGCTAAGTCGGCATAGGTTTAAGATTTATATTAAAAAAACGGTAGAGTCAATAGGTGTTTTATGAGAAAAGTAAATAGACTTTTTGCCCAAAAACAATATATATTAATTACATTTAACTCGTATAGGCTTAGTTGATTAAAATTTTACCAAAAAAATGGTTGGGCCAGAATTTTATCTTATCAAGTGATATAACTGATAAGATAGTTGCTCTTGCTGGAGATTTAAAAGATTTTAATATCATTGAAATTGGTCCAGGGTTAGGTTCCCTCACCAGATCTATACTAAAGTCTAATCCTAAACATCTTTTATCAATAGAAAAAGATGAATCCTTAATTAAAGAGCATGATAAATTAATTGCAGATTATAAGAGTAAGTATTGCATTTTCAATGCTGATGCGTTACATGTTAAGGAGCGAGAATTAATAGATCAGCCAGTTAAGGTTATTGCTAACTTGCCGTATAACGTTTCAGTGGTTTTGCTACTTAAATGGCTGGAAGATATAAACTTTTTTACAAGTTTAACTTTGATGTTTCAAAAAGAGGTGGCTGATCGTATTGTTGCCAAGCCTAATTCTAAATCATACGGTAGATTATCAATACTCACTCAATTATTTTGTGATGTCCATAAAGAGTTTGATCTTAAACCTGCAGTGTTTTTTCCCCAACCGAAAGTAGATTCTTCAGTTATTACAATAACACCTCTATCTATACCTAGATTTTTAGTTGATATCAACACCCTAAAAAAAGTAATGAATGTTGTGTTTAATAAAAGAAGAAAAATGCTCAGCACTAGTTTAAAAGAAATTGTTTGCGATGTAAGTGTTGTTCTAGATGCAGCAGGAATACAAGGTAATGAACGTCCAGAAGATTTAAATATTGAACAATTTTGTAAGCTTGCAAATGCAATTTATGAAACTGCGAATAGTAGATTGTCCACAAGATAGTCTAATTTGTAAATCTTATAGATTTCTCTGCTGGTTGATTTTAACTTTGCTATAATTTATTATAAGTTAAAGTATAATTTTCAATTTAATCTAATGGTAAAAGAGCAAAGTTTGTCCGTAAATAATATAAGGAAAGTATTTTTAGACTTTTTTGCAAAAAATAATCATACGATATTTCCATCTTCGTCGCTGGTTCCACAAAATGATACCACACTGATGTTTACAAACTCTGGTATGGTGCAATTTAAGCAAATCTTTACCGATAAAGAAAGCAGCAATGTTAAAGCTGCTGCATCTAGTCAAAAATGTTTAAGAGCTGGTGGCAAACACAATGATTTAGAAAATGTTGGTCATACAAATCGGCACCATACGTTTTTTGAGATGCTTGGTAACTTTAGTTTTGGTGATTATTTTAAGGAACAAGCTATAGAACTAGCTTGGAGATTTATAACGCAGGAGCTATCGTTAGATAAAGATAGACTATATGTAACAGTTTACCATAGTGACGATGAAGCATATGAAATTTGGAAAAAAGTTAGCGGTTTTTCCGATAGCAAAATTATAAGAATTACAACTGATGATAATTTTTGGAGTATGGGTAATACTGGACCATGTGGTCCATGCTCAGAAATTTTTTATGATTATGGTGAAAATGTTGAAGGTGGATTACCTGGTACAGATAATGCAGATGGTGAAAGATTTGTTGAAATCTGGAATCTAGTATTTATGCAGTATGATAAAGATGATGAGGGCAATTTACATAAGTTACCGAAGCAATGTATTGATACTGGTATGGGTTTAGAGCGTATAGCTTCTGTGATGAAAGGTGTGTGTGATAACTATGAAACTGACATTTTTCTAGCTTTAATTAATAGGTCACAAATAAAATCTAGCAATACAACTAATAGATTAGCACATAGAATTATTGCTGATCATATACGTGCAGCGGCGTTTTTAATAGCAGAAGGAGTAATGCCTGCTAATGAAGGATCAAACTATGTCTTGCGTCGAATAATCAGAAGAGCTGCACGTTATGCACATCAGATGGGTTGTAATGAGCCATTACTATATCAAATTTCTCCCATATTGACAGATGCTAGTAGCGCTGCATACATGGCTGATACTTACCCAGAATTAATCAGAGCTAAAGAATTGATAGAAGTGACTTTAAAATTAGAAGAAGAAAACTTCCACGAAACTCTACTAAAAGGAGTAAATCTTCTTGATAAAGTAACTGCTGATTTAAGTTACGGTGATGTTGTATCTGGAGAAACGGCTTTTAAGCTTTATGATACTTATGGTTTTCCTTTGGATATAACTTTAGATATTTTGAAAGAAAAAAAACTAAAATTTGACCAAGAGGGTTTTAATCATGCTATGAAAGAGCAAAAAGAAAGAGCAAAAAATCATTTGGTAAGTGATGTAAAAGCAGTAGAGCAAGTATGGTTTGATATCGCAAGTCTTAAAACAGAGTTTGTCGGTTATGAGCTGAGTCAAATAAGCGATGCAAGAGTTTTAAGTATTGTCTCAAAAGAAAACAAAATTATTGATTGTGCAAATGCAAAAGAAGAAGTAAGTATTGTTCTCAATAAAACTCCTTTTTATGGAGAATCTGGTGGCCAACAAGGTGATAGTGGAGAGCTTCAAGTTGTTATTAGGGAAGAAAATTTAGGGTTAGGGGTTAAAGACAGTATAGTAAGAGTGTTAGATACCAAGAAAATAAATGGCATTTATGTTCACAAATGCGTTGTTGAAGCTGGTTCTATTATTCATGGAGATATAGTTAAAGCAAAGATAGACCAAGAAAAAAGAGTGTGTATGCAAGCAAACCACTCAGCAACACATTTATTACATTATGCATTAAAAGATACTTTAGGCAGTCATATTACACAAAAAGGATCTTTGGTTGCACCTGATAAGCTGCGTTTTGATTTTAGTCACAGTAATGCCCTTAGCGAAGAAGAATTATTTTTAATAGAAGATAAAGTAAACTCTATGATTAGAGATAATTATTCGGTTTTTACTGAAATTCAAGATAGAGATAAAGCAATAAGTGATGGTGCTGTTGCTTTGTTTGGAGAAAAATATGAAGATAAAGTAAGAGTTGTTAATATTGGTGATTCAAAGGAATTGTGTGGTGGCACTCACGTAAAATACAGTGGGGACATAGGATTTTTTAAAATAACCTCTGAAAGTGCAGTTGCGTTTGGTGTGCGTAGAATTGAAGCTGTAACTGGCAAAGCAGCAATTGATTATGTGCATAGCAGAGAAATTACCTCAAAAAAAATCGTTGATCTACTTAAAGTACCAACAGATAGTGTAATTCAGAGTTTGCAGAGTTTACAGAGAGAATGTAAAGAATTAAAACAGAAAATAGAACATCTTTATTCAAAACTAATAAAATCAGAGAGTATTAAAAACATTAATATTGGTGAGGTGAAATTTTTTAGTCATATCTTCACTGATATTCCGACAAATACTGTACGAAAATTTGTTATAGAACAGCAAAAAAGTCATAAGGTTAATACTATTATTGCAATTGCTGTTACAGAAGGAAAAAAAGCGGTTTTAATTGTTAGCGTAAGTGGCAATTTAACCGATAAAATAAGGGCAACAGAGCTTGTAGAATTTGCAGCAGAAGTCATGGCAAGTGGTAAAGGTGGTGGTAACGAAGAGCTTGCACAAGTTGGAGGTGATAGCAGAAAAGTCAGCGATGGTATTACAATAGTTCAAGATAAACTACAGAGCATTTTCTAAAAATTGGTGATCTGATAAAGTAGAATTATGCTATATAATAACCCTAAAGTACAAGGTTCTGCAGAAAAGGAACAAGCATACAATAAATAAAAAGTTGATATATAATATTAATATGCTAACATTATATTAAATGATTTATTTATGGATAAAGATTTGCAAAAGAAATTGAAGAGAGCTGATCTTGTAAAAACTATTAAGTGTCGTAGTTTCGTTATAGGAGGTACTATAGGTGCCATTATTACAACCATTCTTATTTTTTATTATGGCATGACTAATTCTCATATTATAAATGGTAGCACTTTTGATAAAATCGCTTTGTGTATTCCAGGTTCAGCGGTATTTGGTTTTATGAGTTTTATTTTATGTGGAGCACTACTTGCTAGTATCCCAGCCTTGTATGGGTTTCCCCAAGATAATTCTTTACGTAAAGAGTTGGAGAATATAAGAGAAGAATTAGATTCTGATTATCAAAAAAGTCACTCTAATCTAAAACCAAGTCCTGAAGAAGAACCAAAAAGTAAAGTTAAACAACAAGCACACTTGCAGAGTCAGGACTTATCGCTTTAAAAAATAAATTTTTCAAGAATTCTATCATATGTCGGTTATAATCAGAAGAATAGTTTATACATTTAAACATGGAAGATTTGGAAAAAATAAAAGCAGAATTTTTAGGCTTAAAAGAGAAAATAAAACACTACGATATTTTATACTATCAGAAAGATAAACCAGCAATTACTGATGCTGAATATGATATGTTGCGTGCTCAGCTTATAGAGATAGAAGAGAGGTTTCCTGAACTGAAATCTATTGATGGTGTACAGGTAGGTTCTGAGCCTGATGGTAGATTTGCAAAGGTTCAGCATAAACAATCTATGCTTTCTTTAGATAACGCCATAAGCATTCAAGATATAGAAAAATTTTTAACAAAGGTAAAACGCTTTTTAAACGTAGATGAGATAGAGTTACTATGTGAGCTTAAAATAGACGGGTTATCATTTGCTGCAACTTATGAAAATGGTGTTTTAACCTGTGCTGCAACACGTGGTGATGGCTATTTTGGTGAAGATATCACAGCAAATCTTGCAACTTTAAAGGACTTACCGCAAGTTTTAAATACGAGTGATACTTTAGAAGTCAGAGGAGAAATATATATAGATCGTAATGACTTTATAGAACTGAATAAAAATAATCAATTTGCTAACCCTCGCAACGCAGCAGCAGGATCTATAAGACAGCTTGATGTTCAAATTACAGCAAGTAGACCGCTTAAATATTTTGCTTATTCTATAGTAGGCAGTAAAGAGAAAACACAATATGAAATATTGGAAGAACTAAAAACACTTAAATTTTGTGTCAGTAGTAATATAGTAATAGTAAGAACTGTAGATGAAATTATGGATTTTTATAACCAAGTTTATAGTAATCGCCACAACATTGGTTATGATATTGATGGGCTTGTTTATAAGGTAAACAGCTTAGAATTACAAGGGCGATTGGGCAGTACAAGCAGAGCACCACGCTGGGCTATAGCACATAAATTTCCGTCCGTAGCAGCTAAAACTAAATTGAACAAAATATCAATCCAAATAGGTAGAACTGGGGTTTTAACTCCAGTTGCAGAACTTGCTCCTGTAAATATCGGGGGCGTTTTAGTCAGTAGGGCAAGTTTACATAATCAAAATGAAATAGAACGCAAAGACATAAGAGAAGGTGATATAGTAACGGTACAAAGAGCAGGTGACGTTATTCCACAAGTTATAGAAGCAGATAAGAATTTACGTTCTCTTGAGTCGCAAGAATTTGTATTTCCAAAATTTTGCCCAGAATGTGGCAGTAACATTTATAAAACTGAAGGTGAAGTTGCACTTAGATGCATAGGAGAGTTTTTCTGCAAGGCACAGTTAATAGAAAAGATAAAGCATTTTGTTTCTAAAGACGCTTTTGATATCGCTGGTTTTGGTGAAAAACAGGTAGAATTTTTCTACAACAATGGATTGATTGTTCAAATTCCCGATATTTTTTCTTTAGAAGAGCAAATCAAGAGTACTAACTTTTCTCTGGAAGAATGCCACAGTTGGGGTAAAAAATCGATAAATAATTTATTTAATGCGATAAAAAATAAGCGAACAATAAGTTTACATAGATTAATATTTGCACTTGGAATTAGATTTGTTGGACAAAGGACAGCTAAATTATTGGCTAATTATTATAGCTCTTATAATAATTGGTATGACAATATGGTAAAATTGGATGATGAATTTTTGTCTGCACTGGTGAGCATTGACGGTATAGGAAAAAAAACTGCTAATTCAATCAAGTCTTTTTTCTCCGAAAAACGTAATGTGGAAGTGTTAGATAAGCTTGTATCTTATTTAGAAATTTTAGACGATGATAATAATTTAAATAATAGATCTGAAATAAGTGGTAAAATTGTAGTATTTACCGGCTCACTATTACATATGACAAGAAGTGAGGCAAAAGCAAGAGCTGAACTACTTGGGGCAAAGGTTAGCTCAAGTTTATCGGCAAAAACTGATTACCTCATTATTGGAAGTAGCCCTGGATCAAAATACAAAAAAGCGTTAGAACTTGGTGTAACTATTTTGAATGAAGATGAATGGCTGTCTTTGGAGGTTAATTTTTAAATTACTTTTAATGAAAGATTCACTTTTATAAATTATAGCAAATTCCCTTAGGCCATGTGGATAAAATTTTAGAGGAGGCAAATGAGAGCACCAATAAACTATAGTAAACCCATAAATATAAAAAGAATAAATATCAAATGAAAATTAGAATAACCCCCCTGAGAAAGGCTCTGCTACTAAATTGGTATGTAAAAATTAAGTTAGTTAAAAAGCATGCCTCAGATTAACAATCCCAGCGATAATATTAAACCTCATATTGTATTTCTTTTGAAAATTCCTATAGACGTGCGATAAAATCTTAAATATTTTCAATTCCCGAATCTTGTGCTCTACTCTCATCCTTAGCGAAGCGAGTTTTTGATTGTGCTATTTCTGCTCTGGAATTAATTGCTTTTTACGATACTTTTTATATGGGATTATAACATTACCATGAATTTTCTGCCACCATTGATATCCAGAATCGGCGTATTTTATACTATGCATTGGTAAAAATTTCTCTTGTTTTCTTATTCTAAAGTCCTACCTCTATGTGACTTTGAAACCGACAAAATCTTTCCATTCTCCTCAATTACAATTTCAGTTTTTATA
>JAVBJW010000021.1:0-17173 GCA_031546805.1 Anaplasmataceae bacterium | reverse complement strand
ACGTTCCAGTCGCAAAACACCGAAAGAATACGATAAAGAGCTATATAAAGATTAATTGATTTAATAAACTAAAACATTTCCGTAGAGTTGTTACGATAAATTGGCCGTCTCTTTTCTATCTTTCGTTGCTGGTATCTATCTTTGGCTAAAATATATGTCGACACTGCTATAATAAGTGATAAACATTACGATGATAATGTTCCACAAGATCAAAGAGACTTACTGCCTACTAATAATGTCGAGTATGGACCACGGTGGTCGCATTGGCATAAAGAATTGCAAAACTTAAATATTAGTCTAAAAAATTGATAATTATTTATCAAATGCCTTTCTGATAAAAGACCATAAAAAATGCTAGTTGCATTAATGCGCTAACTATTATAATATTAATATTATTATATATTGGGGGTAAAATGGCAATAGGTCCATTAGGAGCAGTAATAGGAGGATGTTTAGCAATTGGACATTGTATAGCATTTGTGATCACTCCATTAGCAGTGGTAAAGTTGATTGCCTTATTTGATAGAAGCAGAGGTACTAGTGATGGAGTTGTTATTGCAGCCCAAGTGCTTTTTTGTCTTACTTGTATTGGCCTACTTAGCGATATCATCGAATGTCTCGCTCATTCTAATCGTCCAGAAGATCCAGCAAAAGGAAAGAAAATAGGATTAACAGTATTAAAAATGTCAATAATGTTAGCATCGGCAGTAACAATGGGAATTGCTTTATTTGACAGAAGCCGTGGTATCGATGATGGAGTTGTTATTGCAGCTGCAGTATTATTTTTCACAGGAAGTATATTTATATGTATTTTAGGTATGATTAAAAATTCTTATGATCCTAAGGGGAAAGGTAGTAATATTGAAAATTCTAATGCTGAACCTGTTATTAGCAACCAATATCAACAGAAATAAGTTTATCTATAACTTGTTTCTTATCAAAGCTTAATTCTATCCAAAAAATTCAATATTGGATTTGGAAAAAAGAAAATCATTAAAGTCAGTATAGATGTGACAATAAGAGGTGTTAGCAGTAGAGCAGGTGCCTCTTTAAAGTCACAAGAAGACTCTGTAAAAAAAGCGTTATATATTATTGATATAAAGTATATACTATTTAGTAAAGTACTTAATATCAAAACTCCTACAACAAATAAGTTATTTGCAGCAAAAGCAGATTTAATAATAAAAAGTTTGCCCCAAAAGGCTGAAGTAGGAGGCAACCCTATCATCGCTAGTGCACCTATAGAAAAAGCAAGCATAGTAATTGGCATGCTACGACCTATACCACCCATTTCATGTAAATATTTTTTACCTGTTGTTGTAGCTATTGCACCTGCTGTGAAAAATAAAGTAATTTTTGCAAATGCATGGCATATTAGCTGAAACACTGCTGCTTTAATCGCAGAATAAGTGAAAATTGATGCGGATAATATAATATACGATAATTGTGATATTGTAGAATAAGCTAGTAGTTTTTTTAAATTATTTTGTTTAAGTGCAACCACAGAAGCAGCTATAATAGTAAAACCAGCAACATATGTTAACCAGCCGCCAGCAAACCAGTTTTGTTTTACAAAATTTTGCAAATTTTCAACACCGAAAGTATATAAAATAATTTTAATTACAATAAACACTCCAGATTTTACAACAGCCACTGCATGAAGTAGTGCGCTAACTGGTGTTGGAGCAACCATCGCTCTAGGTAACCAAAAATGCATGGGCATGAGTGCTGCTTTTCCAACACCATAAATTAATAAGAACAAAAGAATTGCTGCAACAATAGGAGATGTGGTATTACTTTGTAGTAGCCCGCCTATTGTAAAATCCAAAGAATAAGTAGTATTTTGTAGTATTAATATACCAGGGAGCAATAAAATCATTGAAGAACCAAACAATAGCCCTATGTAATAACGTCCAGAAGTTATAGATTCATCATTTGAGTTATATACAATTAAAGGATAAGTACTTATAGTAAGTAGCTCATAGAAAACAAAAATGGTTAACAAGTCACCGGCAAAAGCAATAAACATTGTGCATCCTATTGCTAGAGAAAAGCAACAAAAAAAAAGATTAGAGCCTCCAGAATAATTACTTTTCATATAACAAACTGCATAAACGCTAGTAAGTACCCATAACAAAGAAGCAATTAAGCTAAATATCATACCTATTGGCTCCACTCTTAAGCTGATATGTGTTTTGCAAAAATCAAGTAATATAAAGCTTAAGTTTTGATCGTGAGAAAATAGATAATAAATATAAATTATCAGTGCAAATAAAATAAAAGAAGATGTAATTGTAACGATGTCTCTAATAATTGATTTTTCACTGCATAAATAGATGAATAACCCACTAATAAACGGCAAAAAAATAGCCGCTAACAAAACATAGTGTGAGTCCATAGGAATGTTCACAGTAGCATAATATTAATAATATATACAGTACGCATTAAATTGCAAAAGTACAATTGCTTTTATAAATTTCTCTTCTTCATCTTTTTATTAATAAGTTTACAAATTATAGTATATATGTTACAATTTATTATAAAATGAAAGTATATACAAATGAGTGAAAAAAATATTAGTATCAAAAGCAATGCAAGAAGTTACTTTAAAAAGGCAGGTTGTAGTGCAGTAGGTGGATTAATAACATATGGTCTTTTGATCATGGGAATCGGCATGTGTGCTGTGAGCATACAACATAGTTCTAATTCATTTCCAGAATCGCTTAGAAATATTAGTGCTGATACTTACTGCTTGTGGACTTTAGCGATTCTGCCTGTAATCTTTGCAGCTTCTGGTGCGCTTGTAGCATCTGTTTTCCATGTTGTTCATAACACTTGTTATAAAAACAATACAAAATTGGTCAGTTTAGATAGTGTTGAACCAAAAAATACACAATTACATCACAGTAAATCATAGATTATTACATAATACTCTAATTATTAGATTTTTTTTGTAAAGGTACAGGGCTACTACTCATAGAATGTAAATAAGAAACTATATCTGCAATTTCCTGCGGTTTAGAAATGCCAGCAAAGGCCATACGTGTACCCTTAATGTAAGATCTAGGGTTCTTTAAAAATGAGAATAACTCTTCATATCCCCAGTTTCCTCCTTTTTCTAGCATTGGCTTAGAATAATTGAAAGATCCATCTAGGTGAGCTTTTTTATTACCAACTATATTCCATAAATTAGGTCCAACTTTATTTGGCCCATTTTGTTCAAAGCTGTGGCATGCTATGCACTTTTTTGCTACCACTTTCCCTTTTTCCATACTTGCGTTTTCCATCAAAGCTGCAATATCTAAAATTACATCTGTTGTCTGTTGGTTATTAGCAACAGAATTATTGTTTATTTCTATTGTATGACTTCTTGTATCTGAAGGAGCAACTGGGTTATATAACACATCAACAAGATTACTTATTACGACGATAATGAGTGCTGAAAATAAAATCGCAGCTGCAA
The DNA here is from genome assembly GCA_031546805.1 of Anaplasmataceae bacterium. Classification (GTDB taxonomy): domain Bacteria; phylum Pseudomonadota; class Alphaproteobacteria; order Rickettsiales; family Anaplasmataceae; genus Mesenet. The sequence continues at coordinate 13,710 of JAVBJW010000021.1, read as the reverse complement.
TTTTGTTTATTTCAAAGCTATTCATTGTAGCAACCTACCATAAAAAGTTTTAACCTTTAAGGTAACAAATTAAAGAATATTGGTCAATAGGTACTTTACATATATCATTTTGATACTATTATTAAGTGAGGTTATCATGAACTAATTAATATTATTATGAAAGAAGTATAAGGTTGCAATTCAGATATTAATAGGTAAAAATAATATTAATCATTGGGGGGTAAATATGGGTTTGGAAAACGAAGAGCTATACGAAAATCTGCAGAATTACTTAGATGACTTGTTTAGTGAATTATATGGTTTGTTTGATCAATTGACAAAGGTTAAATCTAACTTAAAAAATATTCATGATCAAAAAGAGAATGAATGTAGCATAATCACATTAAAGCTTATAAGAGGACAAATATTAAAACTTGAAGAGTATATAAAATATACAACAGAAAAAGAGGATTATAAATATGGTGTGCAATTACAAGAGTTAGATGAACAAATAAAATATGAAAAGAAGAGATTAGAAGATCAAAAACAGCTATATGAATATAATAATGTAATATTAGAAAAATCAAGAGAGGAAGTAGAAAAGAAAAAGAGTGAGTTAAAAGTACTAAAAAAAGAAACAACAGATCAAGAGAGCAAGTTAAAAGAATTGAAAGAAGACATAGAACATGAAGAAGGAGAGTCAAAAAAACTAGAATGGGAAATCACTAATGAAGAGAATAAATTAAAAAATCTAGATATGGAAGAAAGGCCTATACAGCAGAGGCTCCAACTTCTAATAAAACAAAATGTAAAGAAAGAGCAAGTATTGGAAAAACTAAAACAGAAAATAATAGACACACAAACAGTACTAGATGCAAAAATTGCAGATGAAGCAATAATACAAATACATAGTGCTAGTAGTATAAGCTCAACTGAAACAACAGCAGAAGAAACAGTGCTAGATAATGATTCAGATGATTATATAGAATCTAGTGAAAATTTATTTGAAGAACTAAATGCAGCAACAAAGCAAGAAAAAATAACGGCAAATAAGGAAACCCAGACACAAAAAGAATATCAAAGAGCTATGTGGTATATGGTGTATTTTACTATTCCTTTTGCTTTAACTGGTGTATCTTTAACAACTATTGCTTTAGGAGAATTTGCAGAAAAAGGTTGGGTTGATAATTCTATTTTACTGTCAGTAGGACTGTCATTGATTATATTACCAATTATTTACTGCTTTGTTGCTATAAAGCTTTGTGAGTGTTGCAGTCCTTCAAATTCAGATTTACCGCAAGGATTAAGAAGCAATCTTAGAGAAAACAACATTAATATTGGCGAGAATGTCAAAATGCTAAACCTTTAATAATGCAAGCTTAATCTGTACTAAACAAGACTTAATTTGATGATTTAACAAAGCAAGATAAAAAAACAGAACCAAAATAAAAATGAGTCAGAGAGGATAGATATAGGTTAATTTTATAATATAGCGATTACTTTTTCATAAAAATCTTGTTTGTTGTACGCATATCAATTATTTTCCAATTACTTGCAATGATATCTGATGTATTATGCAAGTCTATTAGATAATTCCATGCATTATGGAGGTTATCTTTTGGTAACTTTACCTCAAGTCCATTATTGAAAATAATATTCCAGCGTCTACCTTGAATATGAATAAAAGAACATATATGATGATTTAATTCAGTATTGCTCTCCATTATCATCCTTATAAAGGCTAATTCTGATAGAGCATTACTACCAGAAATAAAAATTAATTTATCAGTAGGATAATCGTCAGTAATTACATAACCTGTAGCATCAATAACTGAAAATTGGCTACCATGATGCCAAACAGCAAATGGCTTATGTTCTTCTATGCTAATATTAATGGTATTTGGCAGTACCCTTTGAATATCAACATTTTTGATCCACCCACTAAGTGATTCAATATCGTGTTTTACTCTAGATAAAGATACAAATAAAATAGGTTGATTTTTATCTATAAGCTTTAAAATATCTTCTTTGCGAACAAAATAATTTCCTTTTAAAGATACTGTATTAATGTTTAGACCATAACCAAGTAATGTATTTGATAATTGGTTGCTACACCAGGCAACTGAGCGATTTATATAGGTAATTGCTTTGTTTATAAAACTATAAGTGAATAACGAACATGAAAATAAAATAATAACAATGGCTACGTACTTATGTAAAACACGCATTTTGTTCTTACAGGCGTAAGTCTCTATTTTTTTTATACTTTTTTTGTTCATAAAAATAGCGAATTTCGAAAGAAGTCTATTCTACAATTAGAAATTTTGGTCTAATGAGTAAATAATTTCAGGCCTATAATTCCTATTATTATTAAAGAAATACACAGAATATGCGCTAAGCCGCTAGGTTCATTAAATAATGCAACCCCTAGTATTGCTGTACCAACAGAACCAATACCAGTCCAAATTGCGTAACATGTTCCAAGTGGGATAGAGCGCATAGCAAGTGCAAGAAGATACAAAGTAATAGGTGTAGTAACTATCACTGCTACTGTAGGCCATAAACGAGTAAAACCATCACTGTATCTTATTCCTAAAGTCCAAGCTATTTCAATAATCCCAGCAATTAATAAATATAACCAATTCATATAGTGTTATTATTTTATATCGTCATAATACGTTTAACAAGATCTGTGAAGTTTCTATAAGAAACAATTAAACCATTTAATTATCATACAGTTTGACTTCTATTTCTTTTCTAAGAATTATACGGGCGAGTGACCAGGATTGAACTGGCGACATTTAGTACCACAAACTAACGCTCTACCAACTGAGCTACACCCGCCATTCCTTAATTCAGACTAAAAGCTTGTAGCATATTTAGCAAAGTGAGTCAATGACTTCTTTTGAGTTTGTTCTAAGAAAATACAACTAGATTTACAATTTTACTTCTATAAGTTGAATATCGTTCCAACTACTACTACCATAACTATCAATAGAAGCTGATAAATAATCAGTATTAAAACGCACAGGAACATCAAATTCAAAATCAGCAGTAATTAACACACCATTGCTAGGTGCGATAGTAAATGTTATCTTTCCTGTAGTACGATCTAATGAATAACCATCAACTTGTACAATGTTATCACAATAGATTTTAACAGTATCATAAACAGGCTTGCTAATAATACGTAGATATACGTTAGAACCACTGACATAGCTTTTTACCAATTGAAAAATTTTATTATTACCATTACCAGTACCAATTTCCTGTTTTACAGCTTTATAATCTGACCAGTCTTTAAAGCGAAACCCTATGGCCTTGCCATAACGTGCACGAAAAAATGCAATAAGCTCTAATAATTGCTGATCAGATTTTACACCATAAGCTATATTGTACTTAGTGCGTGCTGTAGACCAGTTTATATTTCGCTGTTCATAGCCATTGTGAGTTACTATAACATCAGTTGAAAATTCTGGTCCTCCTGTTGAACCGTAAGATATATCTTCTGGAAACCTTACTTCTGTAAACTGCATATTTCTCCTTTTTATAAAATTTTAACTTTAGACTACAAGAGTAGTCTCTCAAAATATGTTAAACTTATTTAGATTCAGGTCGAAGCATAAATTTTGTTTGTAAATAAACATGTACCATATTATTAAAATAGTATAGAAAATTGCAAAAGAGGTCTATTTTGAGCGCTGTTGATAAGTAATGGAAAATTGGTAAATCTGAGAACCTATCTTAACCTGAAGTTATAAAACTTGCAAAATTAAGAATTAGAGTCTAAATTGATAAAATTTTTAAAGTATTACCGTTAATGGAAAAATTGCAAGTTAGAAAAGTAATATTCTTAAGTATAATTTGCAATACTCTACTATGGTATGATTACATGCTTTTTGGTAGTTTAATTAGTATAATTAGCCATACTTTTTTTCCTAACAATAACCATTATCTTAGCTTGATTGCAACTCTTGGTGTATTTGCTGCTGGGTTTTTGATGAGACCAGTGGGAGCAATAATTTTTGGCTATATCGGCGATAAATATGGTAGAAGAATTGCTCTATTTTTATCAATAACGTCAATGTCAGTGTCATCTGTAACAATTGCTATAATACCAAATTATCAAGAGATAGGGATGTTAGCTCCAATACTGGTGACAATACTACGTTTATTTCAAGGTATATCACTTGGAGGTGAGGCTGGTAATGCAACATTCTTAATAGAGCATGCTTCTAGTAAAAAACGTGGATTTTTTGGTAGTATTGAGGTATTAAGTGCAATAATTGGATCAGCTATGAGTTTAATAGCTATACTTGTCTGCAAAAATATATCTGATTTTGATGCTTGGGGCTGGAGATTACCATTTGTTTTTGGCTTGTTTATAGGCTTAATTAGTATGTATCTCAGATACATATTAAATGAAAGCCCTGCGTATACAATTAACAAAGAACTCAATAAATTATCTAAGTCGCCTTTTATAGAGCTTGTACAGTACTACAAAAAGCCTCTTTTTATAGCAATAGGAATTGATATTGTTGAAAATGCATCTCTTTACATGTTTTTAGTGTTTTTTAAAATCTTTATAGAAGAAATCGCTATAATAAGCGGTAGTTTTGTTTATACAATTGAAATTATTAATCAAATTGTATTAGCAATACTCACACTACTTTTTGCAATTTTATCTGATAGAGTAGGACGAAAAAAAGTAATGATGCCAGCATTTGTAGCATTTATTATTATTAGTTTACCCATACTACTAATGCTAAGTAGTAGCAATTACTTTATTGTTATGATGGCATACTTTATCTTCATAGTGCCACTAGCAGCATCTTTAGGACCAGTAAGCGCTGCTATGTGCGAATTGTTTCCAACAAAAGTAAGGTACAGCGGGATGAGCTTATCACGTAATATAGCAGCTGGATTTTTTGGAGGATTAGCTCCATTTATATGTACATGGCTTATGAAACAAATAAAAATTGGAGCAGGTTTCTATATGATTTTCTGTGCAATAATTGGACTAGTAGCTATACTGCAAGTTAAAAACGAAGATGTGAATGTCGATTGGTAGCTTTAAGATTTTAACTATTTATTTACAATAAGTTTTTATAATATTAAATATATAAAATTAATAAAGATGGTCATGCTCACAAGCAATACTCCAATATCAATGATATGGAAAGTTAAGAATTTAGAAATATTAGGCCTTATGCAACACCCAATTCCTAATAATAAAAAATTTCCATACATAAATCGTTTGTTTAAACTAGCAGATGATGTATCACCACGTCGTATTAAGTTATATTATGATTCAAACGGACTTAGCTCATCACAAATAGAACAAATGACAGATTTAGCAAATAAAAATAAAAGTGGTAGAGAAAATATTGAAGTGATAGATTATAATGCTCGTTTTAAAGGCAAACATGATTTATCTTTTTTAGAAGATAAAGATTTACCATTTGCATGCAAAATAGATATCATGCGTATTATTCCACTACTTGAAGATGCGCCTACAATTTATTTTGATTTTGATATAACAATACGAAATGATAAAAAATTTGAGGAAGTAGAGCTCAATAAACATGGTTTTGCAATGGGAAAAACAATGTTAAAAGATCAATCTGAGAATTCAGTAATTGCAGTTAATCAACCTAATAATTTTATATTAAAAGAATTATATAGTGCGATAACTCACTTTTTTAAAAATGATAAGAAAGCACTATATAATAATCCATCAATCAATGATACTATTTGGGCTATGCAATGGTTTGCCATAAAACAGATGTATGTTGCTGATAAAGAAGGTCATTGCTTCCAAGATGGAGAATTATCATCAAAAATAATTGACTATCACTCTACTAATACCCCATATCCGGAAATACAAAATCAAGAATGGCGTAAACTGAAAGGTGTTTCTGATTTTATGCAGCATATGCTTTTATGTTCAAAGCTCCTATTACCATTGGCAAAGATAATAGTTGGCATATGGATAATATTTACTCAGTAGAAGCAATACAAAATGAACTGCAAAAAAGTAGCACTATTTTTAAGCAATAGAGTATCAACTACAACCAGTTAAAGATAGTTATAGTGGTCATTCATTTTAGAAAGTATTATAATCCGACAAATTAGCAATACGTGTAAAAACACAGTAGATCTCTGGTATAACTAGCTTTAGAACCTGTCTAAAAAATAGTATAGAAAGAAGATAAGATTTGTGATACAAGGAAGTATTTATGATATGTATCCGAGAGAAATAAGAGATAAAGAAAGGGAAATTTTGCGACCACACTTTGAACCAAAAAAGACAGGTAGACCAAGAAAACAGAGTATCAGAACAATTATTGATGCAATAAGGTATGTAATGAGGACAGGTTGTTAATGGACCTATACAGTATTGACAATTACTTTAGCCAAAAATAGATGCCAGGAAGATGAACAAATGATAAGAATGCGATAGCCAATTTATCATAACGAGTATACGGAAATGTTTTAGTTTATTAAATCAATTAATCTTTATATAGCTCTTTATCATATTCTCTCGGTGTTTTTCTATTGGAGCAATAACAAGATCAGCATTAGAGGCTTTTGCAGCTTCAATCATATCATTTTATCGGCAATCAGTGCTTCCATACATCTGCAATCTATTAAGTCTAAAGCCTTTACATTTTGTCCAGCAGTAACAAAAAATCTCAGTGGGTTGCCAAGAGCGTCGCAAGCAGCGTGTAATTTGCTCGAATTTAGATCTTCCTAATTCTTGCTCTTTACCGGTTTCTTGATTTTTTTTCTTGCACATGCTGATGTGATCGTTGAATCTATCATTCTGTATCTTCGTCGACAGCTAATGTGTTGAAAATCATCTGCCAAACACCTGCTCTTGCCCATCTCATGAAACATTTATTGAACATTTGCTGTATTCTGTATGTAAAGCCCTCCACGGTGCTCCACTATCCACATTACTGCTTCTATGAATTTCCTATTATCTCCAGCACTCCTGCAACTTCTTTTCCTGGTAAACTGTCTTTTATTCTTGCCCATTCATTGTCTTGTAACCCATACAACATTGCTTCTCTCTTGAAAAGAAACATTATATCATTTTCTTTTTTATTGTCGACACTGCCTAGTGTTTGTAACTTAAATTGGTTGCACCTTCTAACTTCATTCACTACAATAATTTTTTAAATTGAGGTGATATGTTAGCAAATCATGATTTATTTTGTGCTATTGCAAAAAATAATATTGAAGATGTTGAGTCTGCAATACGTAATGGTGCAGATGTAAATATTTTTAGTATAGGTTTTAAAGATTTACCTGATGATGAACCATGCCCAACTCATGAATGGTATACACCAGAACCACGTAATTATTATGGCGATCTTAAAGTGTGTTTTGATAAGCATGATAATAACTGTTTTGGTCAGCCTGGGATTGCTGCACTGCACCTATCTGCTTACAAAGGTAATAGAGATATAGTTAACTTGCTACTTCAAAACGGTGCAAACCCTTATATTAAGGATTTTTATGGCAGTACTGCATTGCATTATGCGGGTAGTAAAGATGTTGTTGAGTTGTTAATAGAGAAAGGCATAGATGTTGATGTTAAAGGTGAATACGGTCGTACTCCATTACAAGAGGCAGCACGTACAAAAAAGAAGAATGCTGCTAAGGCATTAATAGAGAAAGGGGCAAGTATATATGTTACAGATGAACACGGTCGTACAGCATTATATTTCGCGTGTCATATTGGTGATAAAAGTATTGCGCAATTGATAATAAAAGAAATAGTAAAGCTGAACATTGACATTGGAAACAAAGATGGTCGCACTCCATTGCATGCAGCAGTTTATTCTGGTAATGAAGGCCTTGTTAAGCTATTAATAAGAAGTGGAGCAAATGTTAATGTTATAGACGCAATAGGTACTACACCACTGCATTTAGCCGCTCAAAGAAATTACAAGAGTATCACTAAACTGTTGTTGAAGAAAGGAGCTATTATTACTTATAATAAGGCTGGCAGCACTCCATTAAGTATTGCTCGTTATTACAAGCATACAGATATTATAAGCTTATTAGAACCAGTTAAAGATGAACAAACAACAATAGAGAGCACCATGGCAGCAATTATTGAAAATAATAGGAGTAATGGGATTACTATAGCAGCAGTTGCCTCAACTGGTATATCTTTATCAAAAAGAAGTATACCTAATATTTTAGATACTGTGGATATGCCAAGTAAAGCAATGGGTATTGAAGGAGAAAGGTATCAAGGCAACGATGCGGTATTCTCTCTTGGAATAGGAACATTTTTGAGTATTTCTGCTCTTTTATTACTAATGAAAACATTTTTTGTAAAAAGAAATAGTAAAAGTAATAACAATAATGAGCTATCCAAAGTTACTGTGTCCAACATAGCACATCGAAGTGTTGTGCAACAAGTATAATTATTGTTGATAAGTTATATAAAGATGAATTTATAATAGACCACTTTCGAAATTCATTTTTAAGCGAATGATTTTCGGCTTTTTAAGTGCGGATATTAGGAGATATAAAAGTCTTAGCTGATATAGAGGTTTGCAAAAAAAAAATCACAAAAATGTTAAGTTGCCACAAGGAACAAAAGAAAAGAGTGCAGTACAATAAAAAGCTAAATATATATTTTTTTGTCTTATATACTAACTATTTAGCGATTCATCATCTGCGCATAGTACTGATTCATGTATCATTTCTGAAAGGGTTGGGTGAGGGAATATAGATGATTTTATGTCATGATCTACTGCTTCAAGTTGCTTAGCTATAACGTATGTACTAATCATTTCTGTAACTTCTGCTCCAATCATATGAGCACCAAGTAACTCTCCTGTTTTTTTGTCAATAATGGTTTTTACTATTCCTTCATTTTCACCTATTACAATCGATTTTCCATTATGGCTCGAGTAGAATTTTCCTATTTTTATTTCGTATCCATCTTCCATAGCTTGTTTTCCAGTCAATCCAACACTTGCTATTTGTGGGTAAGAATATATGCAACCTGGTATATTTTCTTTTTTTAATGAGTGAGTAATATTTTTTCCTGCAATTTTCTCTACACACATAACTCCTTCATGACTTGCCTTATGTGCTAAGCATGGATTGCCAGCAACATCACCAATAGCATAGATCCCTGATTCTTGTGTTTCACACCACTCATTTGTTATTATAAAACCTAAATTATCTTTTATAATTTTAGTATTCTCTAGACCAATGTTTTCAATGTTAGGCTGTACTCCAACAGCTAAGAGAACTTTATCTACTTTTATTGGAACCAATTTACCACTACTATTATCAATAATGTTTAGCTCTACAGAGTCATTTTTTTTCTTTAGTTCTTTAATAGTACTGTTTGTATATATTTGCATCCCTTGCTTGATAAATATATCTTGCGCTAATTTGGAAATATCTTGATCTTCAAGTGGTAAGATGTAGTCTTTCGCTTCTACTATAACAACTTTGGTACCCATAGTGTTATAGAAACTTGCAAATTCCATACCAATAGCTCCAGAACCTATTATCAGTAAGGATTTTGGCAATTTTTTTGGCACCATAGCACTTTTTGCATTCCATATCAAATCATCATCTGCTTCTATATTTGGAAGATTACGTGCTCTTGCTCCAGTTGCTAAAATAATGTACTTTGCAGATATATCTGTTTTTTTTTCGTTATAAGTAACACTAACCACATTTTTATCAGCTAGTCTTCCAAACCCTTTGTGAATTGTTATCTTATGTTTATTCATTAAATAATTGATACCATTTGATAGCTTACCCACAACCTCTCTAGAGCGCTTTACTATATTATTTATGTCAAAACTTACATCTTTAACTTCTATGCCAAAATCCTTCGCTTTTTTTATTGAATAATAAAGCTCAGATGCCTTAAGTAATGATTTTGTTGGTATACAACCCCAATTTAAACACACTCCACCTAAATTCTCTTCTTTTTCAACTATAGCAGTTTTGAATCCAAGTTGGGCTGCTCTTATTGCTGCTACATAGCCACCAGGTCCGCTACCTATAACAACCAAATCATAGTTTATCATCTAATTTTAGAGCTTATATAATAAGAGATTTATATACCAAAGTGCAGTTATTTGATCAATCTATATTTATAAAAAAACAAAACCAAAATAAAGGAGTTAGAAATGAGTACAATACAAACAAAAAGCCAAAATTAAAGCAAGAACGATCTTATTCATGGAAGGAGAAAAAGCACAGTATAAAAACTCAGGTTCTATAAAGTTTTAAAATGTCTTTTGATGAACTCAGCCCCAAGTGTTATCCCTTTGTCACTAATACTATGCCCTATCCCACTTAAAGGATGTCCTTCTACATCTACACCGCTGTTGGTTAAAGTCTCTGTTGCTACTTCAAAAGCAGTAAAAGGTACAACTTCATCATCAATACCATGAACTATGCATATATTTGGTTTCGAACAAAGCTCTTCGGATAGTTTTGATGGTGCTATTAATCTTCCTGAATATGCAACTACTGAGGAGCAAGGGTATAAACGACGAAGAGATGTATAAAGAGCTAGCATTGCTCCTTGTGAAAAGCCAACTAAAGATAGTTGTTTATCACTAAAACCAAAGCTTTTAAGTTTTGTATCAATAAAGTTATTTAAAATAACGGCGGCATCTTTGGCACCAGTAAGCATGGTAGACTCACTTCTATCTTCTAAACTAAACCATTGATAACCATAATTTTCGCGTTTAAAAGGAGCATTAGGAGCAATAAAAAGAGAAGTAGGTAAGAATTTACTCATTGCTTTTCCAACTTCAATTAAATTATCACCACTCGCACCCCACCCATGTAATAAAATAACTAAATTTTCTACAGGTTTATTTAAATAAAACTCAGGACCATTTATTTCAATCATATTCTAAGGCAAAAATAGATTTAAAATTAGCAAATGCATATAACTTAGTTTCCAAAAAGTACTCCACAGTTTCACTACATCAACCTGTTTAAAGGTACTTATTCTTTTAGTCCAGTCAACAATTTAATTAGTCTTTTCACTATTTTTGGATAAACATTTTCTTTTTACGGTATTTTAGAATCCATACTATTCATATCGTGCTTGGAGTGTACATTGTACCCGCAATGCCATATATGCAACTATTTCTCTTCACTTTAAGCGATTGGTTTTTACATTTTCAGATGGGGGACACTAATTAATATTAATAACACCTTTTTTATAACAAGAGTAGATATATCTTAAGTACAAGGTGGTATATAATCATACTTTAAAGAAAAAATTTTACCTTAAAATGGATCATATAGAACTCATAAAATCAAAACTTTTACCTTCTAATATCGTAGGAAAAAAAGTTAAATTGATAAAAAAGGGTGTAAATTTTGTTGGATTATGTCCCTTTCACCACGAAAAAACACCTTCTTTTACAGTAAATGATAGCAAGGGATTTTATTACTGTTTTGGCTGTGGAGCCAGTGGTGATATATTTGAATTTATCTGCAAAACAGAGGGTTTAAATTTTAAAGAGGCAGTAGCAGCGCTAGCACAAATAGCTGGAGTACAGTTATTAGAAAAAAATTCTGATCAAGATGATGCAATTATAAAAACGTTAAATTTGGCTGCAAATTGGTTTGCAAAACAGTTACATCATAATAAATCAGCACTGAGTTACCTAGAGCATCGCCAAATTTCTGCTGATATAGTCAAGAAATTTAGAATAGGATATGCGCCAAATAAAGGCCTTAAAGAGTATTTAAATTCCCAAGGGATAAAGGATGATATTGTAATTAAAGCAGGGCTAATAAATAAGAGTTATTGCAGTGATTACTTCAAAAATAGATTAATATTTCCTATTTGGAATGCAGCTGGAAGAGTTATAGCTTTTGGTGGTAGAGTTGTAAACAATGAAGGACAGCCAAAATACCTCAATTCGTCTGAGAGTATACTATTTAAAAAAAGAGAGAATATTTATCCTATCAATTTTGCTCTAAGCGAAATACGAAAAAAGCAACAAGTATTTGTTGTTGAAGGTTATATGGACGTTATAGCACTCTTTCAAGCTGGAATTACAAATGTAATTGCACCACTTGGTACAGCCATTTCTGATTGGCATATAAAAAGCTTGTGGAGCATGGCAAAGGAAATTTCCATCTGTATGGACGGAGATAACGCTGGGTATGCTGCAGCACTTAGAGTAGCAGAGCTTGTTTTGCCTATTTTGGAACCAGGCCAGATTATAAAGTTTATAATTCTACCAACTAATCAAGATCCATACGACATATGTAGTGATTATATTTTTAACACAACAAAAATCTTGTCCTTTTTTGAGAGCAAAGCCAAGCTTCATTCTGAATTTTTGTGGGATCATGGATTAAGCAAAAGTCCTTTTTTCAAAACCAATTCGATTGCACCTGAAAGATATGCAATTCTTGAAAATGACCTAATGAAGTATGTGAATAGTATCGAAAATAGTAGTACAAAAAAATACTATAAAAGCTTTTTCTATAATAAAATCCGTCTTTTGCAAAACAGTACTTTTGTATGTAGAAAAGCAATAGAAAAAATAAATCTAAAAATGACAAAAGAAGAATATTTATACAATAAAGCACCAGATTTAGTTGAGCAAGAACAAAATCAAATGATAGTAGTGCGTATAGTGATGGAATTTCCTGAAATTCTTGATGATTCAGTTTTTTTTGAACAGTTCGCTAGCTTTGATATGACTAATAAAGATATATATATTTTACAGCAGCATATCATTAACATAAAAAATAATTTAATAGATGCGTTACCTAAAGATCTTCTTATAAAAGAATTAGAGAAATTAGGAATAACGAAAATTACTAACCATGTCCTAAAAGAAACAAAGTTACTTTGTAACCAATTGAATAACAGAAAATCTGCAGAAATTGTTTGGCATGACGTTATATTGCTACAAGAACTAAATACATTGAAAGCAGAAGAGTTACAGGCAAGGTTAAATGGAAATTTTGACCATCAAAGCCAGCTAATACAGCAAATAGAAGCAATAACGACAAAACGTCAAGTAGTACAAATGCAGCTTATTAAAGAAAAAAGCTAAAAAACATACTGCTGATATTTATAATTAACTACCGCTATCTGGTTTTGGTTTTGGTTTAAGAACTCTGCGCTCTAATCTAGTAACTCTTTCTTTTAGCTTTTTAATTTCATCTGCTAACTCATTATTTTCATTGCTAAACCTTAATGGCTCACTGCTACCGCTATCATCATCTTCTTCTGAGCCAAGAGAAAGACCACTACCTGCAAGATATTGTTCTTGCATTTTCATAAATGGCTCTAAGGTCTTTTGTAATAACGTAGGATCACTTGCTAGCCTCTCAATATGCTCTTTACAGGAAGCTAAGTATTGCTGAGTAAATTTTTCAACTTCTTTATCCATAATAATACCCTTAATTTTAATTTAAGTATATACCAACATTATATATATATCAATAATGAAATTAAAATAGCAATTTAAAATATGTTGTTATTAAAGCAACATATAATTAATTTACTATTAATCAATATATTTTGCCTATAAGTTTACAATTTATTCCTTTATGAAGTTATGTGAGTGTGTTTCTGCTTAAGGCAAAGACTTTAGTATAATTAGTGTTGGATTACTGTAGTATTGTCTATGGATTGCAAATACAGCTCTCATAGTACATTTGATTTAAAGTACCACGTAGTATTTTGTA
>JAVBJW010000060.1:0-4600 GCA_031546805.1 Anaplasmataceae bacterium | reverse complement strand
GCTTCTTTCCCAGGCAAACTGTCCTTTATTCTTGCCCATTCATTGTCTTGTAACCCATACAACATTGCTTCTCTCACTTTTAAAAAAACATTATACCGTTATCGTTTTTATTGTCGACACTGCCTAGACTGTTAAATTTCTGCTCCAATCATGAGTGGGGTTTGAAAATGGCGCTGAGAGATATTTCTATATAATTGTGGCATAAGTGAAATATCGCAACGTTCGGAAGAGATGTTAGTGAAACATCCAGTTACCAGGACGAAAAGAGCTCTTGAAAAGTGATTATGAGGTTTTAATGATTGACGCAACTGAAACGCCTATAGAAAGACCTAAAAACAGCAGTATTTTTATTCCGGAAAGAAGAAAAACACAGTATAAAAACTCATGTAGTGACGGAAATGGAGAGCAAAAAATTATTTGTACGTCTTTTTCGAACGGTAGAATTTTCTGATTTTTCAAGGAGTCAGATACTAACGAACATAAAAGTTATAGCTGACTTATTGCAGGAATTTACAATTTTAAGCTTTCTAAATGAATTTTGGAAGTGGCCTATTGTCTAAAAAATTAAGCAACCATATAGGTGCTATTTGGAATTTTATCACAACCAAACTTGTTTGTCATGAATTGTTGAGGACTACCGAAATCTTACCTGCAATGTGTACAATTGGTTTATTATATATACCGAATGTAACCATCGATATCATCATAAACCATAAACATAAAAGCATTGATATTGGAGCTTCAATAATTTGTTTTCTTTGATCAGTTTTTAAATACATTTTTTCAAGTATTTTCCACACATATACTACGGACGAAAACGAACCTAAGATAAAAATTATGAGGGGTATCCATAAATTAGACTCAATTATTGATTTTAGTAAATACCATTTTGTAATAAAACCAGAAGTTATTGGCACACCTATCAAACCCATACTCAGAATGACAAATGCAAATGTTGTATAAGGCATAGATTTTGCTAGACCTTTAAAGTCTTCTATATTTGTTGTGCTGAGCCTATAAGAAATACAACCAGCTGTCATAAATAGTGCAGATTTTATTATACTATGATTTATGATGTGAATCGTAGCAGCAACCACCCCAGCTTGAGAATTTAAACTTATTCCAAGAATAATATAGCCAATTTGGGCTATACTTGAGTAAGCAAGTAACCTTTTAAAATCTTTTTCTACAATTGCTGACAATCCACCAAAAGTTATTGCGCACAAGGCAAGAATAAGTAACAAATTGATTAGATACGGTTTAATAAATAGTGAATTTGCATAAAAGATTGAATAATAAATTCTAATCAGAATATAGACCATAACCTTCGTTGCAGTGCCAGAAAAAAAGATAGTAACAAAGCTAGGAGCTTCATTATAAACATTGATTAACCAGCGGCTTAAAGGAAAAAGTGCTATCTTGATTAATAAGCCAACAACAATAAAAATGAGTCCTGCTTGTATAATTAAGCTTTCTTCTGAGAGTGAAATTTTTAATGCTAAATCAGATATATTCAGCGTTCCAGTTACTGAATAAAGTAATCCTACTCCAATTAAGTAAAAAGTTGCTCCTATAGTGCCATTTATTAAATATTCAAATGATGCAGTAAGGGATGATTTGTGCTTTCCCATTGCAACTAATGTATATGAGGCAAGAGACGATATTTCTAAAAAAACATAAATATTAAAAATATCATTTGATACTAAAATTCCCAACAAACCGCTTAAGCAAAGCAAAAACACAGAATATAGACCTGGGATTTTACTTTTGTTTACTTCCTTTTGATTGAGATAAAACCCATATAATACACTTATTAACGATATAAAATTAACAAGACACAGCATTACTGCATTGAGTAAATCGATACGCAACTCTATACCATATGGTGATGTCCATCCTCCTAAATGATAGTTTATTATTTCACCGCTATATGTTCGGTATAATAACACTGATGAGATGAGCAAAGCACTTAAAGTAGTAATCAAAGATAAGAACCAAGATAATTTGTGGCTGCTTAATAAAAAACAAAAAACAGCAGAAATTAGAGGCACTATAACTTGTAAAATGGATAAATTATCTATCACGTTTTAAAACTATTTTTAATTAAAAGTATACTTTTAAAGTGTAAATTTGTACAATAACTTTATTTGTAAAAAAATTAAAAAGAAGAAATTTATTGTACTTATGTTTTCATGAGTCTATATATTCAATAATAGTGTTAAAGTAAGTATTTATGGCATTTTCTGATCGGGTAAAATTCTTTTTTAGAAGAAAAAAAACACTAGTAGGAAAAGATGAGTATGGTAATACTTATTATGAGATGAATGATAAAAAGATTAAAAAGAGATGGGTGATATATAATGGCATTGCAGAGCCAACTAAAATTCCTCCAAATTGGCATCTTTGGCTTCATTATACTGATAATAGTGTTCCAAAAGAAAGAGATAATTTTATAAGATATATGCCTAATTTTATAGATATACAGGATACTTATAGCTCTAATTGCTTTTTATTAAATCAACATAATAGTATAACTTATAAAAGTTGGAATCCAAATGGCTAAATCTAATATTACTGAAGCAACAGTAGGGCTACTTGTTTTAATCTTTGTTGCTGTAATAGCTTTATTTATTTTTAATAATATTAAAAAAAATCATGATGACTGTTATAAAATAAGTGCTTTATTCTCTGACGTAACAGGTTTAGAAATTGGTAGTAGCGTACAAGTTTCCGGAGTTAAGGTTGGAGTAGTTACCGAAATATCTCTTAAAAGTAATAGCTACATGGTAGCAGTTGATATGTGTATAGATGAAAATTTATTACTGCCAGTTGACAGTATAGCTAGAGTAACTAATAGTAACTTATTAGAGAGTAAGTTTATTAATATATATCCTGGATCAGATGATAATATGATTACACATAATGGTATTATTGAAAATACTCAATCTGATCTAGGCATAAGCAAATTAGTTGACAAAGCTATTTCTTCATTAATGAAGAAATAGTACTGTGGCTAATATCATTTTTATTCAAATGTGGCAGTAATATTCTGTAACTGTGCGAAATATTAAAGCTTAAAAAAAATTTATAATGCTGATTTATTATTAAATATTATTTATTTAAAGTCTAATATTCTTTATAATATAATATACTTTTAATAAGTAGTAGGCTTATGAAATTATATAATCCATATTATAGTGATTTTGAAAATGCAGTAGCAAAAGATGATCTTAACGAAATTCAAAAATTATTACGCTTGGATCAGATTAGGTTCTACTTAAATGAAGAAGCATCAGAATTTGATGATGGCAAGTATGTCCCATTACTTCACATAGCTAATGATGAGTTGATGCCTCTTCACTATGCCGCTGTAAATAACTTTCCTAAAATGGTAAAGATTTTATTACAAAATAGTGCAAGTATTAATGCACAAGATAATTATGGAAATACACCTCTACATCTAGCAGCTGCTGAAGGAAATATAAACATAGTCCAAATTCTGTTAAATAATGGTGCTAAATCTAATGTAAAAAATAATTATGGAAATACGCCTCTACATCTAGCAGCTGCTAAGCAAAAAAAAGAACTTAAAACAACAACTGTAAATATCAAAAATCTTGTTATGATGCAACTTAATGGAACTGTTATAAAATATTCAGATAATGCAAAGATCATTAAAGCTCTTTTGAATTCAAAAGATACTTTTGTAAATCGTAAGAATTGTGACGGATACTATCCTATACATTTAGCGGTTCGAAATAATAATCTAGATGCAGTTGAAGCATTGCTCCGTGATTCAAATACTGATGTTAATAAAGGAGATGATAAGGGAAAAGAAACAGCTCTGATGTTAGCAGTTCAAAATAACAATCATGATATGGTTGAATTATTATTGAGTTGTGGTAAGATTGATTGCAACCTAAAAAATGGATCTGGCTATACAGCCTTAGCTTTAGCATTAATGAACAGCAATTGTTCTGACAATATAGTTGTAACATTATGGAATCATAGTTCTCTAGAAGATGGTTTTATTATCAAATTAGAGCAAGACCCGCAAATTATAGAAAAACTGGATAGAATTAAACAAGTGCATGAAATTGATCTTGTCCCAGTAATCAAGTTTATCCAACCTGCTAGTGATGAAGAATATTCAAGTGAATCTGAAGTTGAGGATTATGATTATTCTAGTCAATCTGAAATCGAAGAAGCTGAAATACCTGAAGAGCGTAGACTAGGTATGAATGAAGCTCAACCAGAGTCTAGAATACTTGAATCTGAGATTGAAGAAGCTGCTACGCCAGCCAAAAGAGCAAGACTTGAATGATTTGATTTAAGATTATATTAAAATATAGCAAATTCACTTTAAATCAGGTGTGAAAGACAAGACTTAATCTGACAACGATGAATAACTGACAGTAGATGTATGAAATTCGAACAAATAGAAGAGCTTATCAACGTGCGGCTTTATTGTATAGCTCCATACGTGATTAAGAGTGCTAAATAACCATTTCAAACTTTGGCATACCAATGTCAGTAAATATATTCATTAAGTAGCATTTAATAAGGAGCTCTTTTTCACGATTCATTTCAGACTTATTTT
>JAVBJW010000028.1:0-8158 GCA_031546805.1 Anaplasmataceae bacterium | reverse complement strand
CTTGTATAATATAAAAAAGATAGAACAGAAATTGGACTATGGCTATACCAAATTGGGCTTTCTCAGCTTGATATTTTCTTTCCTAACAGATTGAAAATTCAGTTGAGTTAAATTAGATTTGACACAGTTTGTTGAACACTCCCATTTTTTATTATCTTTTGCACTCCTACCTCAATCTCCTTCTTTTCCTGGCAAGCTGTTTTTTATCCTCTCCCATTCCTCATCTTTCAAGTCGTACGACATTGCTTCTCTCACTTTTAAAAAAAACATTATACCCTTATCGTTTTTATTGTTGACACTGCCTAGATATTGCTGCTGCTGATATCTTATGGTCGTAAATTTCTTCGATATGCGATTTTATAACTCTTGCAAACGTGTTAATAATCTTTTTTTCCAGCTCAGGATGTAAATTAGTCTGTCTTTTTTTGACTACCTGTGGCTCAAATCTTTATCTCGAGGCGTTAAAAGCTCAAATGATCCAGAGTAAAGTCTTCGCATTTCTTCCATTTCGTCTGTTATTTTCTTCATTCTCATTTGATAGGTGATTTTCAATTTTACCTTCTAAACTTACCTCTAGTAGCTTTTTTATCAGATGTGTTAATGCTAGATCTCTTCCAGTTAAAGGCTTCTCGTATAGATGATAATATATTGTTCTCCAACTCTTTATAGTCTACCAATCCTGTATAATATTCTTTTCTGTTTGATATACTTTGGGAAATACTCCCTAAAAAGAACTATTTTTATAAATATTGTTTTGTTAAAATTTCAGCTATTTGTACTGCATTTAAAGCCGCACCTTTTCTTAAGTTATCGGCAACTATCCACATGTTTAACCCATGTTCAACAGTATTATCTTCGCGAATACGAGATACATAAACCACATCTTCTTGTACTACTTCAGATGGTGTCATGTACCCACCATCTTTGCGCCTATCATAGACTAACACCCCTTTGGCATCACTTAATATCTCGTAAGCTTGTTTTTCTGATATTGGTTGATGAAATTCAACATTGACTGATTCAGAGTGTCCGATCAAAACAGGTACCCTCACGCAAGTTGCACTAACTTTTATCTGATCACCTAGAATTTTCTTTGTTTCCTCTGACATTTTCCACTCTTCTTTTGTATATCCATCTTTCATAAATATATCTATCTGAGGAATACAATTGAACGCTATTTGTTTAGTAAATTCTTTAGGTTTTACAACTTCATTTGTAAACATTCTTTTTGTTTGATTATACAGTTCATCCATTGCTGCTTTGCCTGCACCTGAAGTCGACTGATAAGTTGACACGACAATTCTTTTGATTTGTGCTTGTTTATGTAAAGGGCTAAGAGCAAGCAGCATTTGTATTGTTGAGCAGTTTGGATTTGCGATAATGTTGCGTTTTTTATACGATACAATCTCTTCTGCATTAACTTCTGGTATAATCAAAGGTACTTCTTGGTTCATCCTAAAGAAAGAAGTATTATCTATAACAATACATCCAGCATTTGTAGCAATAGGTGCATATTTTTCTGAAATACCAGCTCCTGCAGAAAATATTGCGATATGAGTACCACTAAAATCATAACTTTCAAGAAATGATGCTGTAATATCTTTATCTCCAAAGCTCAGCTTTTTGCCTATGGACTCTTTTGAAGCTAGGGCAACAACTTCATCAATTGAAATTTCACTTGTGGATAAAACATCAAGAATAACACGTCCTACATTTCCAGTTGCACCAACAACAGCAATTTTATATCCCATAAAGTTCAAAAAATTTTAATTTAAGTATTATTTAATTAATAACCATATTTTACTCATTATAGCAAATAAAAAGAGCTTTTACTAACTTATCTGTAAACAAAGCTTCGTCAAATTTGCTACTAGTTAGTCCTAAAATTCATTTTTTTCTTAACAAGATTAATAAATGTTGTAAAAAAAGAAAAAGCAAATGCAGTATATATATACTCTCGTGGTATTTCGATATGCAACCCATCGAGAATAAGATAAATACCAATCACAAATACAAATAAAATTGCTACTACCTTCAATTCAGGATAAGAAGTGACTAATGAAACAGTATAACGAGATAGAAAAAACATACTTAATATAGCAAATGTGAATGCAATTGAAATAATTACAATATTATGAGTTAATGCTACAGCAGTTAATATCGAGTCTATAGAGAAAACTAAATCTACTAATACAATCTGTAATATAACTAATACAAATTTAGATTTTATATTGGTGCTATCAACTTTACTGCTATTTCCAATAAAAATATCATTGTATAACTCTAAGAAACTTTTAACCAATAAAAACACACCTCCTGCTATCAATACACAATCCTTTATTGACATGTTAAGTTGTAAAAAAGAAAATACAGCTTTATCCATAGCAAGTATTAAAGAAATACCAAATAGTGCTATGAAACGTGTTATGAGTGCTAGACTAAGTCCCAAAAATCGGACTTTATCACGTAATGAACCAGACGTCTTTTGAACAAGAAGAGAGATGAAAATTAAATTATCTATACCTAAAATAATTTCTAGTATTGATAATGTAAATAAGGTCCAAATGTCATAAAACATTTTAAGCTAAACAAATAATTAAGCTTATTATACTATATTTTTGTATTAATATATATCTAAATTCCAATTCAAGAAGTATACTTATGAAAAGTTTTAGAATTTTGACTACAATGTGGCTGTATAGTAACTTCAGTGATCGTCATTCTATATTTACCTGGAGTCCCATGTTCTGCTTCACTGCTGTTATCTACATTTAAATTTGGATAAAACGCACTACTTTTTAGTTTTGTATTAGTGAAATTAACCATTTGCTCCGTAATATTATAACACCAATTTTTAGCATTATTCACCATATTACCGATTGATCCGAATAAATGCCAAGAAGAAGTACTGTTATCTGCCACTTCAGCTGTTACTTCTTTTTGCTGATATTTTAAACATTCTTCATAAGATGCCAAAGGCTTAAGTTCTCCTTTCTTTACACCTTCATCATAAGCTGAGCGTAAGCTTGAATTTGATAAGATCTTTACAGAGTCCTCTCTTATTTTAGATAGAAGAACGTAAGATTCTACACTTAGGTCAAGAGGTTTTTTCTCAGAATTAGACGTTTTTGTTTTGCCTTCGTATTGCTTCTCTAATTTCTCCTTCTGTTCTAGAAGAAGAAACTTATCTGAAGTTTCTTCTAACAACTTCTCTAAGCTAAAACCTAAAGACTTCTCTATTTGTTCTATGTAATCAAGTGTACATTTAAATCTGTACAAGTTACTATTTTTATCTTCCGTCATTTTTGCAATATCATTATTTCCTTTAGAATTTTCTTCTTTTTGCAGATTAGCTATATAAGATTGAATCTGTGTTTTTAAATTTACTATGGAAGATAAACTTTCTCCTTTAATGTTTTTATTAATATAATCCTCATTAAATGGAGACTGTTTATTAATCTTTTTTAATTTTTCCTCAGTAGCAAGTTTTGATTTCCCCATTCTCTTTGTAAGGTCGTCCCCATTCTCAAAATCTAAAGCAGTATAACAATCCAATTCTTTATTTTTACCGTTATTTTTATTGCTAAACAGACAATTCTTTATTTCTTGTAACTGATCATTGTTATTTATATCTTGATTCATGATTTTCCCCCTTAGAATATCTTAATTTCTTAATATAATAAATTAAGATTAGAATTAAAATATTAATTTAAAGTTAACATAATATTAATTACTAAAATATCTATAAGCAACATAATATTAGAGATAAAAATTTTACCTAATTAATTACTTTATTATTATATGTTAAAATAATTAGCATATTTATGCAACATAAATTTATCGCATGAGAATTACAAAACAGCAAGCTATCATTGTTATTTTGCTATATAACCTCCTACTATAGCATATTTAAGAAAAAATACTAACTGAGCTTTACAACTGATTCAGAAAGCACCATAATAATAATTGCTCATGATTTTTTTGGATTTATAAAATTATTTTTAGTTGATATTTAATTTTCTAAGAGCTAATTTTATTATATTTGGTGTGTTTTATGAATTTAACTAACCCTGAAGTGGCAAGTGTATTCTTTAACCATATCATTGCTGTTGCTGACTATGATTCTGTCTGGAAAAAAATACAAAATCAGCTTCAGAAGTTTTATGGAGAAGCTGTTTTTAACAGCTGGATTAGCCTTCTAAGGTTTATTAGTAATAAAAATGGAGAAGTGTCACTTTCAGCACCAACTAAATTTATAAAAGAATGGATATCAATTCACTACATAGATAAAATACTAGCCCTATGGCAAAGTGCGGATAATACAATATATTCACTGGATATTCAGGTTATTAAAGAAAAAGATAGCAATATAGGTAAAAAAAGCTACCAAAGTAACGATGTGATTAATGATTGTGACAATTTATGCTCTCCTCTAGACCCAAGGTTTACTTTTGATAATTTTGTAGTTGGTAAACCAAATGAACTTGCATTTGCTGCAGCAAAACGTATTGCTGAATCCTCTACTTCTATTTCTGGAAGCAATCCATTGTTTCTATGTGGTGGGGTAGGTCTTGGTAAGACGCATTTAATGCACGCTATTGCTTGGTATATTGCAACTGCTTCAACTAAAAGAAAAGTAGTATATTTATCAGCAGAAAAGTTTATGTATCAATACATAACAGCGTTAAGAAATAAGGGTATTATGATGTTTAAGGAGCAGTTCCGCTCTACAGATGTACTAATGATAGATGACGTGCAGTTTATTAGTGGGAAAGATAGTACTCAAGAAGAGTTTTTTCATACTTTTAATGCGTTAATTGATCAAAATAAACAATTAGTAATTTCTGCTGACAGATCGCCAAGCAACTTAAATGGTGTTGAAGAAAGAATAAAGTCACGCTTAGGATGGGGTCTAGTAGCAGATATCAACGAAACAACTTTTGAGCTCAGATTGGGAATATTGCAGTCTAAAATAGCAAATATGGGTATTAATGTTCCTAATAATGTTCTTGAGTTTTTGGCAAAGAATATAAAATCTAACATTAGAGAACTAGAAGGTGCATTAAACAAAGTTGTAGCTCACTCTTCACTGAATGGAAAAAATATAACCGTAGCGTTAGCTAATGATACTTTAGCGGATCTTTTACGTTCAAATTCTAAGGTAATTTCAATTGATGAAGTACAGCAAAAAGTAGCTGTGTTTTTTGGAATAAAAGTAACAGATATGTATTCAACTAGAAGAGTGCGTAATTTAGCACGACCAAGACAAATTGCAATGTATTTAGCAAAAATACTAACACAGAAAAGTTTGCTTGATATTGGTAGAAATTTTGGTGGTAGAGATCATACAACTGTTATACATGCAATAAAGCAAGTAGAGAATTTAATAAAAATTGATGTAAAATTCGCAAATGATGTAAGTTCGGTAACAAGAATGTTAAAATAATCCTTATAATATAAATTGACTATTTAATTTATTATGAATCTAATAATTCTAAAACAAATTTAGATATGTACAGACCAATAGTTCTTTTTGTTTTACTACTTTGTATATCTGCAAATATATTTGCTTCAGTACAAACTGTTGCCGTTGTTAATGGCGAATTGATTTCAAGCTTGGATGTTGAAAAACGTGCATCATCCATAAGGTATTTTAATACAAAAATAGATCAAGATAAATCATACAAACAAGCACTGCAAGATCTAATAGATGAAGCCTTACTTGAAGATCAAGCAAAAAAACTGAGAATTACTATTAATAATAACGAGTTAAATGATGCAATTTCATTGTTCTTAACAGAATTAAAGTTAAGTCATAATGAATTTAGTAAACAAGTTAAAGACAGTAATGTAAGTTATGACACGATAATAAAACAAATAAAGTCTCAATTATTATGGGATAAGATTATCACATTAAAAGTAGTGCCTTTTATTAATATTAGTAACGAAGAAGTTAGTAATATTGAGCAGCAAATAGATAAGTCAAATGTTGTTCTGAATATTTTAAAGGTATCCATACCAAATAAATCTGATGATTCATATAACATTGCCGTAGATTTAACTAAAGAACTACGAAATGAAGAATTTGAAAATGTCGTAGAAAATTTTACTAGATCGACAGTATCTATACAAAAAGAAATATTGAATATAACCCAATTACCTCTTAAGTTGCAAAAAATATTAGAAAATCTCAGTATTGGGGATATTAGCGATCCAGTTGCTATAGATAATATGTATTTAATAGTAAAGGTTACTGACAAGATAAAGCTTGACCCTTCTCTAACAAATACAATTTTAAATTTGAAGCAGATTTATTTACCAAGCAGCCAATTTGAGGAATATTACAAAAAACTAAGTGATTTAAAGAGTCAAAAAGTAGACTGTTTAACATTTAACAAAGCAGCAGAAGATTTAGGGCTACCAGAAGTAGAAGAAATTGAGATAAAGATGAGAGAACTTGCTCCTTCTATACAGGCTTCAGTTCAAAAATTACAAATAGGAGAGATGATAGACATAATCAAAGATGATAAAGGTAATTTAAGGTTAATAATGCTATGTAATATACAAAAAAAATATTTCAATCAGCACGAATGGATAAAGCAAAAAATATATGAACAAAAAGTTGTAATGCAAAGCAATACATATTTCGATAATATGCGTAAAAATGCAACTATAGAAGTACATAATCAAGAATAAATTTACATATTAATTTTATAACCAAATTAGTATTTTATTTATAAATATTTAATATAATTAATAAATTAACTAATAGCAAGTCAAATGGCTACGGATCATTACAAGCGTCTTAGAATTAATAAAAAAGAGTTTGACAAATTTAATACAAAGCAAAGAACTGAGTTGCTAGATAAGCAATTTGAAAAAATTAAGCCTAATAAGTTGATCGAATTTCTTTTTCCAAAAAGGTTATCTTCATTAAATAATGCAAAAAACGTGTTAAAAAATGATGAAACAAAGGAAAGGTATGATTTTGTTTTAAAAAATCCAGGATTGAAAAAAATAATGGGAGAAAATGTTAATTATGAAATATTAGAGCGGTTTGTTCAAGCCAAAAAATTTGTACAAATTGAAGCTGAGAATGAAAATGATAAACTGGTAACAAAAAAGACAGAGCAATTATTTGAAAGAAAATCAGAACCACAACAGCGTAACGATCATCAGAAAACTTCAACGCCTATTAAATCTATACTCAAGACTTCTGATAATTCTACTCAACTCACTAAAAAAAGTGTTAGTTTTGATGATATAAAAACTGTTGAGTTTGATGATATGCAAAAAGCAGCAAGTGTGAATAAGACAAAAGAAATTGTTAAATCAATAGGAATACAAGAGGACCATCATATAAGTAAAGAAACACGAAAACATGAAGAAAAAACAAAATCAGATTTAATAAAAAATGGGACAGATAATAATAAGCAAAATTGGCAGCAAAAAGTAGAGTCACAACAAAATAGTAACCAAAATAAGGGAATAACAAGATAAAGTAACAGGTATTTTGAATCTATAATATTTTCTGAAATAAATGATAAACTTCAGTAATAGCTTTACCAACAAAAAGTAATATTGTTGATACATCCTATGCCTTAACCAACTTTAATTGCGTGCCAGCAATGCTCAATAGGATTCAGATACGGCGAATATCAAACTTATTTTTCAAATAATCAAAAACTGATTCAACAATCGATCTTTTTTTCAAAAAAATCTTTTCTTAGAGTGACATCAACCTATCTTTCGTACCTTTATTACATGAAAATATCTCTCAGCGCCATTTTTAAAATCCATTCATAATTAGATCAGAAACCCCTAAGGATGAGTGTTTGAGTACTTTAACTGTTGTTCTGATTTATTTAGATATTTAACTTGTGTTTTATTTATATACTAATATATTAATATTATATATTAACAATATAATAAAATGCCACAATATAAAACAACACACCATGTTCAGATATTAAATTCTCTTTGGAAAGAGAAAAAACAAGAACAATGCAAGCCATACTTTAACTCACTACCACAAGATCAGCAGAGACGAGTCTTAAACAATGTTAAATTAGTAAGTGATATTCCTACTCTTCATCGTACCTTAGTCAGCATACACACTGATAGCAATGATAAAGAAATCATATATGATCTAGCAGCA
>JAVBJW010000016.1:0-14218 GCA_031546805.1 Anaplasmataceae bacterium | reverse complement strand
ATGCGTTCAACGTTTAACATTTATTACTCCATCAACATTAATTAATCTAATTCTACTATAATATTCTTAATTTTATGCTAATAATTCAAATCCATAGAAGCTTTATTGATAGGACTGTGTATTAAGGTAGGCTAGGTAGATAAATACATCCATTTCAAATTTAGGAATACCAAATTCGGTAAATTTATTAATTAAGTAGCATTTAATAAGATTTATTTCAGATTTGTTCTTGAGACTGTTTTTTAAACATATAGAAAAAGCCTTCAATATGTGATCTTAAGCCATATTTCATCATCATCTTCCATCTTTTTATTCAATCTTCATAGTTTTCACAAGATTGTTTAACATTGTTGTTTCTTTCTGATAAGTAATCAGCCATTTTTCCTAGATTGAATAATATAGCCAACCCAGGGAAGGTTTCTCTGATTCTTGAAAAATAAAATCGATAGCAGCATTAATATCAGGCCAAAAAGGAGGTAGTGCATTTCTCACTGCATATTTTATGGCAAACCAAAAGCGTTCTATGGGATTGAGATCTGGTGAATATGGAAGAAGATAGAGTAAATGGCAATCTACTTTTTCTATTAATTCCCTTGTTTTAGCAGTCTTATGGAATGCAACATTATCCATAACTATCCACGTTGTAATTGTGGTAATAATCCAACCACAGATTAAGTACCTCTTTATCAGCTAAAACTTTAATGATTGGTAGTTTTTGACTTCTTGAAAAGCAGAAAATCGTGCTTCCTACCGTTTGAAAAAGACGTGCATATTTGTTCTCTTTTTCTACAATTAACTGCGTTTTTAGTGTATGCTTTTTCTTCTTTCCTCAATAAAATCGTTTTTGCTTTTTTTGGTCTATCTATTGAAGTTTCTGTGCTATCCGCTACTACAACTTCATATCTTAAGAATAATCAACATAAAACTTAAGAAAAAAAGGCAAATTAAATATATTAAATCATAGTTTTGTGTTTATCCATATAACTTTGCAATGCTGTGGGTATTATAATTGAACCATCAGCATTTTGATAATTTTCTATGATTGCAACTATAGTTCTTCCAACAGCTAATGCAGAACCATTGAGTGTGTGAACAAATTTTTTTATTTTTTTATCCAGTCCAACACATCGTGCCTTCATCCTTCTTGCTTGAAAAGCACCACAATTTGAGCAACTTGAAATTTCTCTATATTTATTTTGTCCAGGAAGCCAAACTTCTAAATCATAAGTCATCTGTGCAGAAAAACCCATATCACCACTACATAATAGCATTACTCTGTAAGGTAATTCCAAACGTTTTAGCACTTCTTCTGCAATACCTAACATGCGATCAAGCTCTAGCTTAGATTGTTCTTCTGTTGTAATACTTACGAGCTCAACTTTGCTAAATTGATGTTGCCTAATCATTCCACGCGTATCACGGCCTGCACTTCCTGCTTCTCGACGAAAGCACTGGGAAGCAGCAGTAAACCTTATTGGTAAATCTTCAGTGTTGATTGTGCTATTTGCTACTAAATTTGTTAATGGTACTTCGCTTGTTGGGATTAACCTGAGTCCGTCTGTTGTAACAAAAGAATCTTCAGCAAATTTTGGTAATTGGCAAGCACCATACATTGCCTTTTCAAGCACAAGTGCCGGATGAGATATTTCAGTATAGCCAAATTCTTGCGTATGAATATCTAACATAAAATTAATCAATGCCCGCTCTAGTCTTGCTAATTTATCTTTTAGTATTACAAACCTTGAACCAGATATTGCTACTGCTTGTTTAAAATCCATAAAGCCTAATTTTTCTCCTAATTCATAATGAGGCTTAGGTGAAAAAGTAAATTGCCTTGGACTTCCAACTTTTCTTACCTCTATATTTTGACTTGCATCTTCTCCTATAGGAACCTCTTCTGAGAGAATGTTCGGTAGAGAAGAAAGTAAGGTAAATAACTCATCGTTTTCTTGCATTTTGGAGTTTATTTTATCAATTTCGCTGGTAATATTTTTTGATATCTCCATTGCATTTATACATTCAATTCCATCTTTTTTTAGTTTTGCAATTTTATCTGTTATTTCATTACGCCTCATCTGTAGATCTTGTATGCTTGCAATTGTAGCCCTTTTTTCAGCATCAGACTCAAGTATTTTCTCTACTACAGATTGCTCTATCCCCCTCTTTTTGATCATTTTAGAGAACAATTCAGGGTTTTTGCGTATAAATTCTATATCGTGCATAAGTATTTTATAATGCAGGAAAAGTTGATAATAGTGAAAAATTAAGATAACTTCAAAATTATTCTCCTGTTTCAGATGCTGCAGAATTTTGTGATGCAGGTTGAGTAACCATTTTACTTAAAATTGCATCTTTTGGTCCCATAGCAGTAACTGTGCCATCGTGCATAACAATGATCTTTTCCACCACAGATAATAGAGGAATTTTATGAGTGATTATAAGAGTTGTGATCTTATTGCTTTTTGCATACCCAATAGCCCTAATTAAACATGCTTCACCCATACCATCGAGGTTTGCATTTGGCTCATCTAAAACCAAGAGTTTTATATTACCATAAAAAGCTCTAGCTAAACCAAGTAGTTGCTTTTGTCCTCCAGAAAGTGTCACTCCAGATCCACCAATCACTGTATCATATCCGTTCGGCAAACTTAAAATTAGTTCGTGTATTCCAGCGATTTTTGCGGCTTTTATGACTTCTTCAGGATTTGGATTCGGATCCATTCTTGCAATATTCACTTTAATACTAGTATTGAACAGTTCGATATCCTGTGGAAGATAGCCTACATAATGGCCAAAATCTGTACGATTCCAAGAATATACATCTGCTCCATCTAGCCTTACAACACCTGAAATAGGCTTCCAAACACCAACAGTTAATTTTGCTATTGTTGATTTGCCAGATGCACTAGCACCAATTACACCAACTATATCTCCTGGATCTATAGTAAATGATATACCTTTAATAGTTGGTTTGTTGCTACCGTACGGAGTAAAAAATACTCGATCAAATAATAACTGACCTTCAGGTTCTGGTAAAGACATAGCCTGTTCTCTTTTTGGACTGGTAAGTATTAGTAGCTGTAACCTTTTGTAAGATAACCTTGCAGATGTGAGCATCTTCCAGGTGTTAATTGAAGCTTCAAATGGTGCTAATACTCTTCCCATTAAAATTGATGCAGCAATAATACTACCAGCAGTTTTATGAGCAACAATTGCTAGCAAGGCACCTGTACCAATCACTGATATCTGCAGAGTTGAGCGTAAGAATTTTGTTACACCCATAATAACGTTAGAACGATTCTGAGCTTTAATTTGTAGAGCACGGTTTTGATCATTTTTTTCGCACCATTCAGAAACTATATATTCGGCCATACCCATAGCTTCTACTACTTCAGCATTTCTGGTTGCTACATCTATAGCATTTATATTTCTTATCGATTCCTCATTAGTTTCTTTTATAATTCTTTTAGTTGCAAATTCATTCCATATAGCCATTAACAATAGTACAACTATACCGACTACAGCGATGACACCTGTAGATGGGTGTATCATAAAAATTGCAATTAAGTAAATTATTGACCATGGAGTGTCAAACAATGAAAATACTCCATAACCAGTAATGAAGGCCTTAATGACTCCAAGGTCACGCAAGGCTTCACCGCTTGATGTACCACTTCTAACGGATGTTAGCCTTATTGACTTAACTATTAAATCAGGTGTAGCTGCTTTATCTAACCAGTCACCAATCCTTGACATTGCAAGATAGCGGCATGTCTCAAGCATCGAAGAACAAGCAAATGCAGACAAAGTAATGATCGAAAGCATGACAAGAGTAGGAACACTGCCGCTTGAAATCACACGATCCAATACTTGAGAAGTATAAAGAGGTAAAAATAACACTAGTAGGTTAATGCCAGAGCTAAACCAAAAAATAAACCAGAACGCAGTCTTGCACTTCTCTAAACATGTATACAAAATGCTTGCTTTTAACTCTTTGACCACTGATGGTTGTAAATTTACTCCTTCCACACTTATTACCTTTTAATAGATTGCTTTTTACTTATAGTATTTTATTTAAAAAACCATTAACAAGCAAACATTATACAACTTATAGTTGTTAGATACTACTTATATACACAAAAATATAAACATACTATTTTTAATAGAATCAAACTGTATTCATGCCTTTGTAAATAATTTAAAAAAATTGTTTGTAGTAATTACTTCTGCTTCTTTGGAACTCTTATTCCACAGTTTTGCTAAATAATCTACAACATATTTTGTCATTGCGGGTTCATTTTTTTTACCTCTATATGGTTCTGGAGATAAAAATGGTGAATCTGTCTCAACCAAAGTATATTCTCGAGGTACATCGGAGGCAATATCTCTAATTGCCTGAACATTTTTAAAAGTAATTATTCCAGAAAATGAGATATATAACCCTAGTTCAACTGCTTTTTGTGCAAGTTTAGCAGATGATGCAAAACAATGCATTACACCAGTAAAAGAACCTTTTTTCATTTCTGATTCTAAAATATTGATCATTTTATCATCTGCATTTCTTGAATGGATAATCAGTGGCAAGCCTGTTTTTCTTGCTGCTTCTATATGCGCTAAAAAACTTTTTATCTGATTTTGGGCATTGTTTTGCTTATAAAAA
This sequence comes from Anaplasmataceae bacterium, assembly GCA_031546805.1. GTDB lineage: Bacteria > Pseudomonadota > Alphaproteobacteria > Rickettsiales > Anaplasmataceae > Mesenet. Next base: position 9,558 of record JAVBJW010000016.1, on the reverse strand, counting down.
TCTAAACCTGTCTCCCCAATACCTATGACTTTTTTATCCATAGTGAGCAAAATTAAGTCTTCTGCACTTATATATTCACCTTCAGCAGCGTTTGATGGATGAATGCCAACTGAGGTATAGACTTGTGTGTAAGAGTGAGCGATTTTTAATAAATCAGCAAATTCATTGATAGTGGTACATACAGTTTGCATTACCCCAACATTACTCGCCTTTGCATTTGCAATAACTTGCTCTATTTCCTGTTGCGAGAAATGATTTAAATGGCAATGGGAGTCAACTATCACAATTAAAGTATACTTTGAATGTAAAAATAAACTCTAACTATAATTTACAAATTATGCAATCAGTCTAATTTAACTTTAGAACTATTGTAGTTTTGAGATGATACTTTGGCATTTACCATCTCAGCTGGAGGAGCGTTAGGGGCATAAGGATCGTGTTGAGTCTCTGTGTTTTTCTGACCTTCAGCTTCTTCTGCGTTGCTTAAGCTAGGATATATGCTTATATTATCTTGTATTCCACTTAAATTTACATTATTGCTGTGTTGAAATTCCACATTATTCTCTTGATCTTTACCTATCTCTTGAAGTTTAGAAGTAGAGGCTGGTTCTCTTTTTTCTGGTGTGCTAACTTTTTGTTCGGGATTTAAGTCAGAAACTACTAAATCATTAATAGAATTATATACAGCGCGTTTTTTAACTGCAGTAGTAACTGCAGTAGGAACAGTAATTAATAAGGCTATTGTTACAACGATACCCAAATATATACCCATAGATACAACACAACCTTTTGCAGGATCACTCTCGTAATATACAGAAACAAAGGCACACACAATAAACATTACTATAAGCCCACTTATAAAAACAGGTACAATTGAGCCATCATTAGACTTAGTAACCTCCTTAACAAACTCCTTGTAACTTTTAACTTTATAATAAATATTTAAATATTTCTCTTTAGTCTTTTTTACATCTAGTTGTTTAAAATACTCCGTAAACTTTTTTTCTACTTTTGTAGAAAGCATATCATGTAATATATCAGGAGTATATTTTTCAGCATGAAGTAAAGTTTGGTCTCTTGCTTTTATCCTGTCAATGTAAGTATTATATTCATTAAGTTTTTGGTTTCGGTCTTGTATTCTTTCAATCTCATTATCTAACTGCTTAATGTTGTTTTGTATTTTAGCTGAATATTGTTCATGAACTTTTGTTAATCTTTGTGATTCTGGATCTTTGAGTTTTTCTTTGTCATCTTCACACTTCTCTCGTTCTTTTGATTTTTCTTCAATGCTTTCGTTATAGTTTTCGCTAATCTTTTGCACCAAGTTATTCAAAAAATTTTCTATTACAACTTCTTCAACAACATCTCTCTCTTTATCGAGAATATATTTTAGCAAAAGTGGACGTGCTAAAGGGTTATCATTATATAGTTTTTCATAAGCAGTATAGAAAGTAGTGTGCACAGCTTCTGTAGCTTCTGATAATTTTTTCCTATAGCCTGGGTAATCAGAAAGACTAATTTCAAACTCTTTAAAGCTAAAATCTTTTATTTCTTGTGACTTAAGCCACAAAGCCACTGTTTGATCTAACGTTCCTTGTGGTTGTGCCATGTTAATTCTCTTATTCTTAATATGAATATAATGTTAGTATATATATTAATATATATTGTAATAAATGTCAATATTCTTTTCAAAGTAAATCAAGAAGAACTCGAAGCAATTTTATTAGATGTCTAACTCTCTAAAGCATCTTCAATAAGAAACTGAATGCTTTCATTACCACGCCAGTAATTAACAGAGATCTTTCCTAAAACAGCTATTGCTTTACTTTGCATTAAAACTCTTTCAAGTTCTGTCCCTACAGAGCGAAAAGCCATAGCTCTAATTAATTTATCAGTATTTGCAATAAAACATCTTATATGATTCTCTCCTATAATTTCTGGTTTTATTATTTTTACTTCTGAAACAATGAAGCGTGGTTCTGAGTTTCCAGTACCAAATGGTTCTAAGCGTTGTAATTGCTTCCATAGTGAGATACTTATTGCGTTAGCCGTTATAATTCCATCTACTTTGGTAATTTTGTTATTTACAGAGTTTATAAATTTTTTGCACAAAAAATCTTGCAACTGACCTATTTTGTTTTCTTTTACTAAAAAACCACCAGCCATATAATGACCACCACCTTCAGTAATTAAATCTGCAAGTTTTGCTGAAAATATGACTGCACCTATATCAATGCCAGTAATAGATCTTGCACTTGCTTTACCTACACCATTGCTTAGAGATATGACTATGGTTGGGAGATAAAATTGCTCTTTAAGTCTTCCTGCCACAATTCCTATGATCCCTACATGCCAAGTACCAACTACCATTATAAAATTCGCTCCAGAATTTACTAACTCCTCTGCTTGTGCTAATGCTTCTTTTGTAGCTTCACTTTCTAGTATTTTTCTTTCTTCGTTTAAATTTTTAAGCTTTAAAGATAGATTATAAGCTTCATCACTATCATTTACTGATAAAAGATGTGCTCCATAATATGACTTCCCTATCCTACCACCAGCATTGATATGCGGCCCAATAACAAATCCAAGTTGATAAACACTAGGCTGATCAATAATTTCTAGAACATCGGATAATATGCGTAATCCCACATTTTTTCTCATGGACATTATCTTTAGTCCTTGGGAAACTAGAGCTCTGTTTAATCCAACAATTGGCATGACGTCACAAACTGTACCCAGTGCAACTAAGTCCAATAACTGCATTAAGTCTGGTTCTGTCTTATCAGAAAAAAAGTCTCTACTACGTAGAGTCTTATTAAGTGCTACAATAAGTAAAAAAGCAACTCCAACAGCAGCAAGATAATTGTATGGTGAGTTCTCATCAACGCGATTAGGGTTAATAACTGCTACAGCATTTGGTAGTTTTTCAACACTTAGGTGATGATCAATAACTATCACATCAAGCCCTGCATCTTTAGCAGCAGCAATTGGTTCATGGGCAACAGTACCACAGTCGACGGTAATGCATAGATTAATACCGCTGTCCTTTAGTTTTAGTAAAGCACTAATATTGGGCCCATACCCTTCGTCAACACGATCTGGAATATAAATTGTAGTATTAATACCTATCGATGCAAAATATCTTTTGATTAGCGCTGAAGAAGTTGCTCCATCAACATCATAGTCACCAAATATAGCAATATTCTCACTATTATATATTGCATTTTCTATTCTATTTATTGCCTTATCCATATCTAAAAGATGAAATGGATCTGGTAGAGATGATCTAAGAGATGGCTGTAAAAAATCATTTGCTTTCTCTAAAGTTATACCACGTGCAACCATTACCCTAGCTAAAATTTCAGGTAAATTAAATTTTTGCATTAATGCTGTAGTATCACGTATATTTACCTCATGAACTTCCCATGATGCATTTTTTACACTGCGCTTTTGCTTAATATCTAAAGTAGATAACATCAATTTTTACTTTATTATGTTAAAGATAATTGTTAACTGATTGCTTTAAGTAGTCAATATGCTTCTATAGATCTACTATAAAAGAAAATGAAAAAAGAATAGATATCTCTTGGATAACTGATTTTCATCAATTCTAGATTATCGCTATCGGAATAGACGCAGGTTTAAGATTTAATTTGATTGCTGCTATTTGCAACTTTGAGTTTTCTAATTGAATTTTGAAAGTGGTCTAATGAATAATAATCTTAATCAAAAAATTTAGCAAATTTGCATTGTCTAGAATTTGCTATACTTTACATAGTTTTATACGTATTCTTAACTTAATTGAAGCTAGATTAGACTTTAAAAGAAGAGGTATAGAATAGTATCATGAATAACAATCTCATTATTAGATTTTTATCATCTATAATAATGCTATTTATATCATTTTTTGCTCTATATTTTGGTAATTTATCGTTTTGTCTACTTGTTTTTTCTATAGCTGTTTTATCTGCATTTGAATGGCATAAAATTACTGAAGGAAAAAAAATCTTTTACCCTTTCGGACTACTTATAATTGCACTGCCAAATGCATCTCTAGTATACTTGTATAGTTTACCAGATGGAATAATTATTCTTCTTTGGCTCGTTTTTAGTGTTTGGAGCATTGATACCGTTGCTTATTTTGTTGGAAAAAGCTTAGGAGGATGGAGAATTTGTCCAATGATTAGCCCAAATAAAACTTGGTCTGGGTTAGTTGGAGCTATTCTCGCCGGCATTACTGTAACTTGTACGATATCGATGTTTTTTAGACTATTTGCAATGTCTCACTCTCTTGTTATTGGTTTTGTTATTGCAATAGTTGCACAATTTGGAGATTTTACCGAATCTTTAATTAAAAGAATCTGTGGAGTAAAGGATGCTAGCAATATTATACCTGGTCACGGAGGAGTGCTTGATCGTGTTGATGGTTTTATATTTACTGCACCATTAGTGGCCATTTATCTTAAAAACTTTTCTAATTTATACTGATAAAATCTACAATTAGTGATAACATCCTGTCTTGATCATTGAAGAAATCTATATTTATGAATGATAAACAAGAGGTTATTATATACACTGACGGAGCATGTTCTGGCAATCCAGGACCTGGAGGATGGGCAGCTATAATATTATTTAATGATGAAAGAAAAGATATTTGTGGAAGCGAAAAAGATACAACAAATAATCAAATGGAATTAAAAGCAGTAATTAGTGGATTAAAAGCTCTCAAGGTTCCTTGCAGAGTAAATCTGTACACTGATAGTTTATATGTTCAAAAAGGGATAACAGAGTGGATAAAAAAATGGAAAGTAAATAATTGGAAAACATCTGAGAATAGAAAAGTAAAAAATTTAGAATTGTGGCTAGAGCTAGATCAGATCACTACAAAACATAGTATTAATTGGTATTGGCTAAAAGCTCATGCAGGTAACAAATATAATGAAGAAGCTGACTGCTTAGCACGTAAAGAGATACATAATTTAGGAAATTTTTAAAAGATGTTTAAAGAATGTAGTGTTTGATTTTAAATTTGTTAATTCTTATGAAAATTAAAAAAATCTTTATATTATTAGTTTTTGTAATACTGATATCATTATTAAGTTGGTGCTCTTATTTATATACTAAAGATAAAGACGACATAAGAATTAACATAAATTATATCAATTTTTATATAAAGAACAAGCTATTAAAGGTATTGCCAAGTTCACAAGTTAACATTCAAAATACAACATTAGTATGGCAAAAAAGTGATGAAAAATTGTACTTATTATTTGAAGGAATAGCAATAAATGATCAAGATGTAACTATTAAAGTGCCTCAGGTATTTTTGTTTTCAAAAGCAGGCTTAGCATTTTTATTTAATAGCTCAAACATTGCTTTGATATCAGTTATTAATCCCTCTATATCTTTAAATGAAAAACCTAATAAACAAAAAAAAGATTATAGCATAACACAAGCAAGAGCGTTATTTACTAACATGCCACTTTGGACGCAAATTAAAGTAAGCGATCTTATTATAAAAAGAAAATCGATAGGTCAGTTAGATATTAGTGAGCTTGTTATAGATAAACAAAAGGAACGTAACTTTGACGCTATAAATATGATTATAAATAACGGATCTAAAAATGACATGTTAGTTAATTTACATGCATTTGAAAACCATGATCGCTCTATGATCTTATCAGCAAAATTTTCACATCTGGATATAGGATTATTAGTAGGTAATGTTTTCCCTGAACTTAGTGGTAATTTTTTGGTAGAAATTGATAAGAAAAACAAAGTTACAGATGGTCAGCTCAATATTACAAAAGCGCAAGGTAAAATAAAACTTTATTCAGATATGGAACGTTTTAACTTAAACAGTGCGAACCTTGATTTAAAGTATAGTAATGGTATTGTTGATATACAAAGTTTGAATGTACAAATAGATCAAATTAATCTATTGATAGGTGGTAAAATAGATGTTAATACCAAAGCTCAACAGGCTTCGTTAAAAGTACAAATTGATCAAGTTCCAGCAAAGGGTTTATGTTATTATTTCCCTGCATCAACAAATTTTAAGCATTGGTATTGTAATAATGTGATAGGTGGTAACATCTCAGATATAATTGTTGAATTAGAAGCTGTCATTCCAAAGTTGGAAGAAGGCCTGAGTTTGTCAAGTGTCAACTTAAAAGCTAATATAAAAGATATTGCTACAAAATTTCACGAGGATTTTGAGCCAATAAGTAACTTAAACGGCAATATATCGATACAAAATAATAGTTTAAAAATTATTGCAGAAAAAGCTCAATTTCAGAATTTTACTATCAATAATGGCAGTGTAGAAGCTCACAATTTGGGTGAAGCGAATCTGAAGTTAGATATTAAAGGAAATGCGGATAGTGATGCTTATGCATTATTCGAGTTATTTGGAATAAAAGAAACTGCTAAGATTGACAAAGAACACGTGTTGGGGGAAGCAAAATCAGAGTTTAATTTTAGCATTAATGAAGTAAATGAGCAAATAGAATTCACTGCTGATTTGAAATCAAAAATAGATAATTTGTCAGTTTCAAATGATTTATATAACCTTTTCATAGCTGGTTACAATCTTGATTTAAATTTTAATAATAATTTTGATATTGATTTTAAAAGTCATGGTTTGATGCATGATAAGCAAATGCAACTGAATGTAAATGGTAATTGTCACAAAGATAAAAAACTAAACTATGAATTTATTGGTAATATTTCTCCTAAAGACATTAAAAAGCTTGCTGAATTAATGGAAATAGATGGTTATGCAAATTTCCACTTAAAATCAAGGTATGATAATAATTTAATTATAGAAGGAGATGTAAATCTATCAGAATTAGAGCTTGATATAGGCGATTTAGGTTGGAAAAATAAACTAGAAGACCATAATAGTATTTCTTTCGTAGCAGAAATAAAAGACAAAAATGATATTTTGCTAAAAAATGTTCATGCTTATGGTGAGGATTTGGATATTGAGTTAAGTGGTGAAATTAACGATGGTTTATATCTTAATTTTAGCAAATTAAAACTGCTGAACAATGATCTTAAATTGCAAATGCAGTCTAATAATAATCAGAATACGATAAACATAAGTGGTGAAAGTGTTGATTTGAGCTATTTAAGTAGTTCATTTAAAGGTGGTAACATGTTACATAGCACAAAAGTTACTATGAACGTTGATAAATTGATCATGAAAAATAACATAGTAATCAGCGATGTATATTTAGACTTTAATCACATTGATGGTAATTATTATGGTAGTAAATTCACCGGAATATTACCAGATGGTAGTGACATAATAGCAGAATATAGTCAAATAGGACTTGAGCTCTATGCAGATAATGCAGGTTTATTTTTACGCGCTTTGAACGTTGCCAATACGGTTAAAGATGGAAAATTATCATTTTACCTCTCTTCAGTAGCAGAAGATAAAACAGCTTATGGTATGGCATCTTTTAGTGATCTTTATATTGTACGTGCACCTATATTAGCAAAAATACTAGCACTGTCTTCGTTACAGGGTGTAGTTAATACCTTAAACAATGATGGCATATATTTTTATGAATTTGATATACCATTTTCGTACGATAATGGCATTGTTAATATTGAAGAGTCGTGGTTAGAAGGTGCAGAGTTGGGTATTAGTGCTGTTGGAAAAGCAAATATTGCAGATCAGACTTTTAACATAAAAGGACAAATAATTCCAGCTTATGCACTTAATAAATCCATATGGAAAATACCATTGCTGGGAAAACTTTTAACAGGTGGTAAAAGTAGAGGGGTAGTAGCAGTTGATTATCAAGTTAAAGGTAATGAACACAAAAACAACGTATCTGTTAATCTAATATCTGTTTTAACACCAAACTTACTTAAAAGAGCTCTAGAGGTATTTAATCATCGTGCTCAGAAGTAGAACAAATTAGCTAAAACAACAAAGGTTACCTGAGCAGATAAATTTGTGACACATCAAGTAAATAGAATGCCAAAACCATATAGCGAAGATCTGCAAGAACGAGTTTTAAAGGTGGTAGGTGAGAAAAAATAGACTATCCATAAGCTGGTCTAGCCTCCACCTTTCAGGTGGAAGAACTTTAGTTTGCCAAGGTCATAATTATACCTTATAAAGTATAATTATGACAGAGTATGATAAAGGAAAGCACACATCATAGATACCATATAGTATGGATTACAAAATATCGATATAAAGTAGAGCAATGAAAGAAATGGTCCGCGCGATAGTGGCAGAAGTATCTGAAGAAATGGGGATTAAGATAGAAAATGGAGTAGTGTCATCTGATCACTTGCATCTATTTGTAGTAATACCTCCCCATATATTTGTTAGCAGTTTTGTGCAAAGGGCTAAATTCACATAAAGTTCAGCAAGAATTTCCAGAATTGAAGAAGACATATTGGGGTAGGCACTTTTGGGGAATTTAGCACTACCAGCGGTCATATTACAGATGATGTTATTAATGAATATATCAATAAGCATACAGCCAGCATGAATCCACGTCTAACATAAGATTGGAGTAGCTTTAGCTTCTCACCGCGCTTTTAGCGCAATATACAACCTTTCGGCTCTCAGCCGATAGTGGGTTGAGTTTTTGAATTTTAGCAGTAAGAAGAGTTGGGAATTTAAGTGTTGGAAAAGAGCAAAAACAATAGAGTTTATGGCGTGGAGATCAGAAGTGGTACAAAATTTTAGAACATGGAGAAATAGTATAATTAGAGGAGATCATGGATTCTTTATCTCCTTCATCTTTAGTTGAAAAAGTCATATTTATGAAAGGTGCACAAATTGGGGGAACAGAAGCTGGTAATAACTGGATAGGTTATATAATTGATCAAACACCAGGACCAATGCTAGTAGTACAACCAACTGTTGAGATGGGTAAACGCTGGTCAAAGGGTAGATTTGCACCACTAATTGATAGCACACCATGCTTAAAGAGTAAGGTAAAAGATCCAAGATCTCGTGATTCAGGTAATACTGTACAGAGTAAAGAGTTCCCTGGGGGAATGGTAGTAATAACTGGAGCCAATAGTGCTGTGGGTCTTCGTTCTATGCCAGTTAGATATTTATTCTTAGATGAGATTGATGCTTATCCTGGAGATTCTGGAGGCGAAGGTGATCCAGTACTCCTAAGCATAGCTCGAACTAATACTTTTACCCGAAGAAAGATCTTTTTAGTATCCACACCAACAGTGCATGGCATCAGCAGAATAGAAAAAGAGTTTGAAAGCTCAGATAATTCTTTGTACCATGTCCACAATTATCAAGTTTTAAAATAGTCACAAATTAAATGGGAGGATAAAGATCCAACTACAACACATTATATTTGTATAGAATGCAGTGGTAAAATCCATAATCATCAAAAAACAGAGATGCTAAGTTTAGGGGAATGGAGAGCAACAAATGCAGCAGCAATAAAACAACTTGAAACTCATTATAAGAAAAGGAGTCTAATATGCAAAATCCATTCTCAAATCCAGCATTTAGTATGACAGCGCTAACTGGTGCAATAAATATTCTACCAATGGTCG
>JAVBJW010000044.1:0-27152 GCA_031546805.1 Anaplasmataceae bacterium | reverse complement strand
ATACCATATTGCTTCTATGAACGTTCTTAGCCGTTTTTCATCTTTCTTGCGTATTCTTTTTATGCTCTTTAAGAACTTTAAAATTTGCTTCCAATCGTTTTCTTTTATATATGGTAGTTTTTATTTTGTGTTAAATACTATAAACTACCCCTTGCATTTGCCACTTTTCCTTCTTATCTATATTGTGGTTTTTGTTCTCAGTGCCTATGAAATAGAGAACCTGAATGTATTAGGCACACATAAGGATTTGAGTACCGGAGTAACATGGCAATTGTCTACAGAAGTAGAGTTTAAAAAAAAGAGGTCTAATCTCTAAAAGTAGAATTTCGAAAGAAATTTATTGTTCTAGCATTTTTGTAATATACATAGGATTCTAAAGAAATTTATGCTATATCGATTGGATAATTACCAGTAAAGCATGCATCGCAATATTCTGGATTAATGTTGTTACGCTTTATTTTTCTCACAGCATAGTAAAGCCCTTCTATACTTAAAAAGTTTAAACTATTGACACCTATCATTTTGATCATTTCTTCTATAGAAAAGTTATTAGCAATTAGTTTTTCGCGTTCTGGAGTATCTATTCCATAGAAGCAGGAGTGCATAATAGGTGGACTTGAAATTCTCAAATGGATTTCATTTACCCCTGCATTTAAAAGTAAAGATGCTATTTTTTTTAATGTGGTTCCACGCACTATACTATCATCAACTAATATTATGCTCTTACCTTTGAGAATATGGCTATTTGCATTGTGTTTTAATTTGACTCCTATATTACGTATTTGCTCAGTTGGTTGGATAAAAGTTCTTCCTATATAGTGATTTCTGATTATTCCAAGCTCAAGTGGCAACCCAGATTGATGAGAATATCCAATTGCCGCAGGTATTCCTGAATCTGGTACAGGAACTACCATGTCTACGTTTTGTGGAGGAGGACTTTCCTTTGCAAGCATGCTGCCAATTTCTTTCCTTACTTCATATACAGACTGGTTTTCAATCATGCTATCAGGTCTAGCAAAATATACATATTCAAAAATACAAAAACTTGATTTCTTTTTTGCAAATGGAAAAAAACTTTGCAATGTACCATTTTTATCAATTACTACTACTTCTCCTGCTTTTAATTCTCTAGTAAAATCAGCACCGATAATATCAAGTGCGCACGTTTCAGAGGCAAGTACATATGCTTTATCAAGCATTCCTAAAACAAGTGGTCTGATTCCTGCTGGATCACGTAGTCCAATTATTTCGTTTGTAGTAATAGTAACAAAAGAATAAGCCCCTTTTACTTGACTCAAAGCATCTATTAAACTATCTAAAAAACTTTCTTGTTCACTGAGTCCAATAAGATGGGAAACTACTTCCGTATCTACGTCAGATTTAAAAATGCAGCCTTTCTCGGTTAATTCTGTCCTAAGGTTTGAAGCATTAGTTAAATTACCATTATGTGCTATTGCAACTTTGCCAAATTTACAATCACTGACCATTGGTTGTATGGTGTTTTTATCTCCACTTGTTGCATAACGCACATGACCTATTGCATTATTGCCACAAAGAAGTTTTTCTACCTCTTTTATATTAGAAAATATACTATTTACTTCTCCATGTTGATGTAGGGAGTAAAGACTTTGATTATCACTAGTCACAATTCCAAAAGACTCTTGTCCTCTATGTTGTAGAGCATGAAGACCCAAAGTGCAGTTGAATGCAGCATCTAAATTACAAGCTATAGCAAATATTCCACATTCTTCATGCATATTGTTTATAAAAATGTTAATTATAAGTTTGATTTAATCTTGCTACAAGCGAAAATATTAAAGCTATTTATAAGGCATTGTTAAATATAAATAGATGTAATAATGTTTGTGTGGCGCCACATTGCTATAGCTTGTCATAACAAGTCTCTTTTCTATCATATTGCTGGCATCTATCTCTTGCTAAAATACATATCGACACTACATAGAAAATAAGAAAAAATGCAACAATTTAAAATCACCTAAAGTAATAGGTATTTAATATCTTGAATATTACTAAGGCACATAATACAATTTATTCAATATAAATTTTGCTGATTATGAATCTTATTATTGCAACATTTTATCGTTTTACAGAGCTCTCTAATTATTATGATATGAAATATGAATTGGAAACTTTTTGTAAAAAGATAGATCTGAAAGGTACAATATTATTAGCAGAAGAAGGGATTAACTCTACTATATCTGGTACAAGATCTGCAATTGATAATTTGTTTAAGTTTTTAGATTTTGACAATAGATTATGTAATATTGAATGGCGAGAGACTTATGCTAATTTTCAGCCTTTTAGCAAGATGAAAGTTAGACTAAAAAAAGAAATAGTAAATTTAGGTGTAGGTAATTTACCGCCTTCTTTGAAAGGAAAATATATAGATCCTGAATATTGGGATGATTTCATTTCTAGATCAGACGTTTATGTTATAGATACAAGAAATGAATATGAAATAAAGCTTGGCAAGTTTAGAAACGCTATTAACCCACATACTCAGTATTTTCGTGATTTCTCAGAGTGGGCTAAGCTGTGGGCACAAGATAAATCCGTAAATAAGAATAAGATAGCGATGTATTGTACTGGTGGTATTAGGTGTGAAAAATCAACTGCATATATGAGAAGTTTAGGTTTTAAAGAAGTGTATCACCTTAAAGGTGGAATTATCAGTTACTTAGAAAAAAAACATAACAAAAGCAATACCTGGCATGGTGAATGCTTTGTATTTGATGACAGAGTTGCTATTAATAGATCTTTGCTACCTAGTGATGAAATCAAATGTACAGTTTGTGCACAAAAAGTTGCAATAGATGAATTGAAGTCAGTCCCACATGGTCAGGTGATATGTTTACACTGTAAAGAAAATATAAAAAATAATTTGTAAAAGACAATAGAAGTACTTTATAAATATCCCATAGCATAAATAAATATGATATGGGAATTAAAAATTAATTAAATGATAATTATGATAGTACACAAATATTGTTTTTTTTCTTAGCACCATTAGTACTCATTACATCATCAATTAATGGAGAGGGAGCAGAAGTGAATGGAGATAGACTATCACCGGAAGAACTAATACCAGAGTCACCACTATGTGGCATTTTTAGAAAATTAGAACTTTGATTACTAGTACTAGGTACTGCTGGATCCTTCTCATCAGGATGTTGTCCTTGTGTTGATTCCACTGCACTCTTTGCTTGTTCAAGAGCCTTTGTTATATAATTGGGATCACAATGTACATGCTTCATAATAGCACTTATAGTTTGATAATCAAAATCAATCATAGCTTGCATCTCATCATTATCACATGCCCATACAGATAGCTTATCATATAAACCTTTTATTTGTAATGCTATTTCCCCTCCTGTTAAAGGTGAACTATCACTACTACACTTAAAACTCACAGAACTAATTTCACCTTTTTTGTTTACAATTGAATTTGTTATTTCAATTTCTTTACTATATTTTTTCTTATATTTTACTTTCAAATCACTGATAAAAATATTAAATAACGTGAGTAAACTTGTTTTTGTCAGTAACTTCGGGAAGTCTATCACTGCTTTTTGAATAGCTTGCTCAATTCCAGACTTGAGAATAAACACATAATGCTTTAAGCCAATATCTGGAACATCAACCCCTCTTGTTTCTAGTTCAAAACCATACTTGTAAAAAAGTTCCTTTGTTATTTTTTCTTTTTCTAAGTCAAGATTCCCATATTCTTGAAGAAATGAAAAAGCATAAACATACTGCTTTTTATCAGCTTTAGATAAAAAAAGTGAAGGCGGTATTTTCTCTATATCAATTTTTAAGAGCAAAAGGTTCTCAATAAACATACCAGACAAGTTATCAATTACCTCTAGAGTTAAAGGAACTTTAAATACACAACCTTTTGTATGTCTAAAATTGAATTTACCAGGTCGTAGACAAAAAGGAAAGCTCTTAGTACTAAATGCATCTTTAACATCCAATAAAGTTTCTTTAGTTTCATTTACAATCTTTTGTAAATAACTTTGACAGTCTTCTTTCTTATAATTAGAAGCAAATCGCACGTAAATTTTATCATCTTTTAGTTGAAAATTGGGATAATCATTGCCTCCAATATAAAAAAAATTAAGAGCTTGTATTAACGCTTCTTTAGTTTCTTCCTCAAACAACATAATACCCCTCATCTATAACTATAACTTAAATTGTATGTTAAATATGATATAATTCAACTGTTTTTTTTCTTTAATATTTCTCATAAAATTGACTACGCACTACAGGTTGAGTATTAGGCTTTTCTAACGTTGATCCTGGATCTCGATTTGTAGATGAGTTGTATTGTTCACGTCCAGAGTTACTTTCTAATCTTACTTCACTTTGCCCCACCGATGGTGCGTGAACAGCCTTATTAAGATTTTGCTCTGAAGCTGTTTTTTGAGTACTTATTTCAACTTCTTTGTGAACATTTATTTCCAAATGCTTTATCCCTTGGGCAGTTGCAAGTAGCAATAGCGTATACAATAATTTCAAGAAACTACCATTATCTTTAGAGGCGTTTTGCTGTTGATAAATTAGATCTAAGTTATTATTTTGATCCTTAAATGTAAAAGGTTTATTTCTTACCTCTAAAGTTCTATCATTATGAGCAACATCTCTAACTTGCTTTACTAACTCACCAGATTTTAATAAGTGGTTGACTCTTTGCCATTGCTGATTTGTAGTTACTACCTCTGCCGTATATTCTCCTCTTGCTACATCACTAATTGTTTGCATTGCACTTATTGTGAAAAGCCATTTCATAGTTTTTATTAAGCCTTGCTCTAGTGATAGCTCAAAAAGTTTAGCTTTTAGTTGCATTAAAAATTCTAGTTGCTTCTTAATTTCAGAAATTGCCCTTGGATCTACCTCGTTTTGCAGCTGCTCTTCCAATGTCTTTATTTGAAGTGCTAACATTTCTTCTAAAGTTAGTTCTTTTTTGAAAAATTTCTTTTTTAATGCATCGAGAAACGAGAATAGTATATTTTTCTTTTTCTGTTTCGCTTTTATAATAGATGACTCATCTGCTAATTCTAAGTCTAAACTAAATGCTTCATTAAAGAAGCTGAGTAATCTTAAAGTTTTTTGCCAAAATATTTTACCAATATTTAATTCCTTACCATATTTTTCATCTAACTCATTTCCTATAATATCTAATAAATCTAAAAGCCAATCTAATGCAGTCTCAGAATTAATTTCTGAACTCTGGTTCTCCAGAAAATTTTGTTTTATTAGATCATCACGCTTTTGTTCCAATTGATTTATTAAATCTTCATTTTGAAGATCTTCTGCTCTTATTTTTCCAAGAAAAATGCTACTTCCATCTTCTTCAGATCCAAAAGAAGCAACTTTTCTATTTACGAGATTTTCATTCATTAGCCCTACTTAAAAAAATAATATTAATTTTATTATAAAGTATCTTAATATGCAAAGCTTTAAAAGCTATTAAATTTAACAATAAGTATATAGTCTTTTCTAAAATGAATGATAAACTTCAATTATGGTGTTATCAACTAAAAGTTGCAAGTTTGTATAGTGGTGCATTAGAGGTCTGAGGGGACTTTTGATGATATGCTAACAGTGTTCAGAGGGCTTCAAATCCTGTGAATATGTCGGAAGGTATAGTAAATAGCAGCTTCTATTAATTCTCTTGTTTTAGTGGTTTTATGAAACGCTGCATTGTCCATAATTATGGTGGTGGCAATTCAGGCAGTTCCAGCCAAGCATTAAATACTTCATTGTCGCAACCTTCAGTGAAAGTTATTGGTAGCTTCTTCCAATCCATCTGCCTATTATGCTGATGCGTTCTCCTCTTTTGCCAGAGCGTATATTTTCTCTCCTCTTGACGCCAGTCCATATAGTTTGTTCCAGTACATACACGATGTTAGAAGGAAGAAAGAGAAGGCTTTTTGGTTTTAAAGGAATATGAAAGAAGGATGGAAAGAATGTGAACCAAAAAATTTACTAGAGATCTATGCCGAATCTCAAATTTGTTTTTCAGGTTGTCAAAAACCGTTTCAATGATGGATCTTTTTTTTAGTAAAATCTTTTCATTTAACGGTATTAGTGCGTTTTTCATGCCTTTTTTGACCTTTGTGACAAGACCTCGATCAAACAACTCTTGAAAAAGATCCTTTTTGATATATCACCAAACAACAGGCCATTCTTTGTAAGATTTGCTACAGTCATCTACATTGCCTTTGCCTTGAATTTCCCCTATTTCATTAATTACCAATTGATTGCCATAATAGAAGTACCACTGTGTGAAAAAGGTACCAATTATTTTACTATTTAACTCTATATTTGCTGTATATTCTTCTATAGGTTGACCAAAGACATTTTTAATGGTAGCCATATGATCTCCTTTTGTTACTTCTACTGATATATATTTTTTATGATAAAGAAGCTTAGCACATACACAATTATTTCACAGAAGCAAGTTTTGCAAGAGGTTTATAAAACAAATCCTATTATTTCCTTAATTTCTTTTATATTCTTACTTGAAACTTTTTGTGCTTTTTCAGCCCCAGCTTTTATTACATTATAAAGATAAGATTGATCTTGTAATAAATCGTTTATTTTATTACGTATTGGTCCTAAAATAGAGATTATCAAATCAGCTAATTCTTTTTTAAAATATTCCATATTATATTTAATCATTTTTTGACATACCATTTCTATACTTGTATTACTTAAAATCGAGTAAATATTAATTAAATTAGACACTTCTGAACGATTTTGCAGTAAGGCAAATTCAAAACCTGTAATAGAATCTGTTTTTGCTTTTTTTACTTTTTCAATAATGAGATCATCGCTGTCATCAAGATTAATTCGTGAATAGTCAGAAACATCTGATTTACTCATTTTTTTTGACCCATCACGTAAATTCATAATCCTTGCGGAATCTTTTACAATTAAAGCTTGAGGCAAAGTAAAATAATCAATTTTGTGATAATTGTTAAAAGCGCTTGCTATCTCTCGAGTTAGTTCTAAATGCTGTTTTTGATCATCACCAACTGGCACATACTTAGCTTTGTATAACAAAATATCAGCAGCCATAAGTACTGGGTAACTATATAAGCCTAAAGATGCTTTTAATCTATCACTACCTGCTTTACTTTTAAATTGCGTCATGCGATTTAACCATCCCAGTGGAGTATGGCAACTAAGCAGCCAACATAACTCAGCATGCACAGCTGATTGGTTAAATATAACAGATTCTTGCAAATCTATACCACATGCAATATAAGTAGCTACTACTTTTAGTATATTACCTCTTAGTTGCTCAGGTGAATATTTGTTAGCGGTAATTGCATGCAAATCAACAATACAAAAAAAAGAATTATATTGATATTGAAGTTCAGTCCAATTACGCAGAGCACCAAGATAATTACCTAGGTGCAAAGCACCACTTGGTTGAATACCAGAAAATATTGTATCTTTTGTCATTCAGATTCTTGTTCACTATCAGATGACTTTTTAGAAATTACAACCATTGCCGGACGCAGTAATCTTTTCTTAATTGTGTAACCACATTGTAAAACTTTAACAACTGTTCCAGGTTCTTTTTCATTATCTATAACTTCAGAAATAGTCTGATGCAAGTTAGAATCAAAAACCAAGTTTATAGGATCAACTTTTTCTATTCCATTTCTCTGCAACACATTTGTAATTTCCTTCCATGTCATCTTAATACCATCATGGACAGGGTCGCTTTCATTTAAGTTATCTATAGCTCTTTCTAGATTGTCACAAGAACTTATAATATCACGAGCAAAGCTTGTAATCGCATAATTACTCTTTTCATCAATATCTCTTTGCATTATACGCTTCAGATTCTCTTTATCAGCAATGGCTAGGCGTAATTGACTTTCAAGATGATTTACACGCTCTTGTAGTACTAACCAATCCTGATTAATACTCCTTTCTTTTTTTTGAGTTTTATTATTTATCTCATCACTTTCTTGATTATTGTGACTTAGTTTTATTGCTTTTTGACTCAGATCTTTAACCTCTGGCTGTTTGGCTTCCTTCTTTTGATTAGAATTATTAGTTTTGAAATTATCTTCTACCATTTTCAATTTCCTTTAAACTTTAGTAGAATATATAATAATATTATTGCTTAATATCAAGCGTTAAAATACACGAAGCTTAAAACAGAGCTTGCAATCATGTTTAGCAGCCACAGTGCAAAAAGTATATATTGATCATGCCACATCTCTTTGGATCTGGTAGAGTTAGGGCTTGTTGTGTTTAACTTCCATAGCCCACTTATACATATCAGAGTCTAAGTTATTGATTATTTTTTTGGAAGAAGCATTTTTTACCTGAACAATTGAGTTAGCTACATCAAAATAACCGTTTTTAACTGCAATGGAAAGAAGAGCTTCACGATCATTATTAGCAGTATTAAAATCTACTCCCTTGTGTAAAAGAAAATCTACTATATCGCGATTATTGGTTTTTACAGCATAAGTTAACAAGCTATCAACTGGACCTATTTTAAGTGCAAATATATCATTTAGGCTCATACCAACATCTTCAAGCTTATTAATGATTGCTCTTAAACCAAACACATCATTTTTTGTTATACAATAAAAAATTTGCTTATAATAGTATTGTATGTAAACTGCTTTTGGTAGGTGCATATTATTATTTTCACTTAACCTCTTATATATATTGTTATTTGGTATTACTTTGTGCTGCCATGCAGTAACTTCATCTTTAAACAAATCTTCCAATTGTGGGAATTTTAAATCATTATCATCTTTAATATTTTCCTCATTAGAATTATAGCTCTCTTCTTTGTTTTGGTTATTATTTTTTTTAGTATCAAACTTATTTGAAGTATCAGAAGTTATACCACCATCTTTTTTATGATTATATTTTTCAAGCTTTTGCAAACTGTTACCTTCATCATCTTTATCTACTTTCAAACCTTGATTAATTGAATTAGGTCGATTTAAATTTTTAAAACTTTGTTGTGTTTTGGATAATGAGTCTTCATTTGATAAAACATTTTCATCTAGCTCTCCGATTTGATCATTTTCTTGCTTCTCTAAATTAATGACGTTGTCATTAGAAGCTATTGCCTTATTAGTCTCTTTTTGATTATGTTGCTCGAATTCCAGCGAATCAATATCTCTATCATCTTGTGGTTTCAAATCCTCGTTAGCCAAATTAGGCGGTAACTGGATAGCAATGTTTAAATCTTGCTCTTGTTCCACATCATTTGATGAATCTTTATTTGTTAAAATGTTATCTCCGCTATCTAATTTTTGATTATTCCGTTCGTCTTCCAAGTTTAAAATATAATCCTCAGGAGCAATAATAGAATTATGGACAGTTTCTTGAGATTCTGTCTTATTTGTCTGAACTGTTTTTTCATTGCTACGTGGTAAAAACTCATCTGCATAGCTAAAATTAGAGCTAAACAGGAAAATTATCAGGTAAAAAAGCACTCTCATATTCATATAATCAAAGTATAAACTTGAATTATACATAGTATTATTTAATAACAAATTAATTCACTTGAGAAATTGATTATGCAATAGGTATATCACAGCAGAGCATTTAAAAATCTTCTTTTAACTTACTTGCTTCATGTTCTGCAATCAAAGCTGAAATAAATTCATCTAAATCACCTTCTTTCAAAATATGTTCTAATTTATATAACGTCATATTTATCCTATGGTCTGTTATTCTTGATTGAGGGAAATTATATGTCCTTATACGTTCCGAACGATCACCAGAGCCTATTAGACTTTTACGCATTTGAGATTTTTCACTTTCCTTTTTTTGTCTTTCTAGTTCATATAGCCTCGTTCTTAACACCTTCAATGCCTTAGCTTTATTTTTATGTTGTGACTTTTCATCCTGTTGGATAACTACCATATTTGTAGGTAAATGTGTAATACGTACTGCGCTATCTGTAGTATTAACTGATTGCCCTCCTGGACCACTAGCACGATAAACGTCTATTCTTAAATCTTTCTCTTCTATCTTAAAATCAATTTCTTCAGCTTCAGGTAATACTGCAACTGTCGCTGCTGATGTATGTAGCCTTCCTGAAGATTCAGTTTCTGGCACTCTTTGCACTCTATGTACTCCTGATTCAAATTTTAGCCTAGCAAAAATTTCTGTGCCACTAATAGAAGCACACGCTTCTTTATATCCACCTAGCCCTGTATGTGAAATACTAATGTGCTCAAATTTCCAACCTTTTCTTTCCGCATACCGTTGATACATACGATATAAATTAGCAGCAAAAAGCGCTGCTTCTTCACCTCCAGTGCCAGCCCTAATTTCAAGTATTGCATTTCTCACATCATCAACATCTTTAGGTAGCAACGCAAGTTTTAACTTATCTTTTATTTTTGGCATAGTTTTTTGCTTGAGCAATAACTCTTCTTTTGCTAATTCCCTAATTTCATGATCATTTTTTATATCCTTTACTAATTTTTCCAAGTCCAATATTTCTTCTTGCATGGAATCATATTCATCTATTATTGTAATGATAGGTAATAAGTCTGAATATTCTTTTGAAGAAGCTATAAACTTCTGAGAAGTTAGATTACTTGGATTCGCTAATTTGTCTTTAAGAGAACTAAACTTCTTCTTTAGTTCCTTTAAACTATTCTCCAGATTCATGATTGCTACAAATTAATAGTAAATAATACAGATATAATTCTATAAATTTACAATGATTTTGATATTATTTAAAAGATTATTTTATTTTTATTAAAAGTGACTAAATATGTAACAACAAACAATAACTTTCTATTTGGTGTATCAAATATAAAATCCTTCTCAAATAAATCAATTGTAGATACTTCAATTCCAGAAGTTGCCTTTGCCGGAAGATCAAACGTTGGCAAGTCCAGCTTGATCAATCAGTTGACTCATAATAAGGCTGCGAGAGTATCTTCTAAGCCAGGATGTACAAGGCAAATAAATTTTTATACAGCAAATAATGATAAGATTAGGATAGTTGACCTACCAGGGTACGGCCACTCTAATTCTAGCAAGAAAGATATTGCTTTATATCTAGAACTAATAGAATATTATCTAGTCAATAGAATTAACTTACAAAGAGTCTTCTTATTGATAGATATAAGAAGAGGTTTAAAGGACATTGATGAAGATTTTATTTTTTGGTTAGCGCAAAATCAAGTATCATATCAGTTAATATTAACAAAAACTGATAAAGTTAACTTAGAGAATCTCACACTATCGTTAGAAAATACTCAAGAATGGATGGGCAGTCAAGGGTTATTAGTTAATCCAATAATTGCTTTTAGCATTTACAACAAAACTGGAATAAAGGAGTTGCGTTATGAAATTACAAAACTTTCAAAAAAATGAACATGCAAAAAAAATAACTCTAGAACAATTCCATGGAAATGATGATTGGCTAAAAAAAGCAAGTATCTTATCAGAAGCTTTGCCATATATGCAACGTTTTGCTGGGGAAACTTTTATAATAAAATATGGCGGAGCAGCAATGACCGATAAGAGTTTATCTGCTGCTTTTGCACATGATATTGTTCTACTAAAACAGATTGGTATTAATCCTGTAATTGTCCATGGCGGTGGAAAAAAAATTAATGAAGTATTGGCAATGCTAAATATTAACAGCAAATTTATTAATGGTCTAAGAGTTACAGATCAAGCTACCATTGAAGTAGTAGAAATGGTATTGTGTGGTCTTGTAAATAAAAATATCACTCAACAGATCAACGCAGCTGGTGGTTCTGCCATTGGTCTTAGTGGTAAAGATTGCAATCTCATTGAAGCCAAAAAATTATTTCTTACTTACAAAGAAAATAGATCAAATAATGTTGAAAAGATTCTAGATATGGGTTTTGTCGGTGAACCAAATGTTGTTAATCCTGACATTCTATTTTTTATAGAAGAATCAGATTTTATACCAGTAATTGCTCCTGTATGTGGAGGCGAAGGTGGCATGACATATAATGTCAATGCAGATAGTGTAGCAAGTGCAATTACAACTGCTATTTCTGCGTCAAAGCTAATTATGCTCAGTAACGTTAGGGGAGTTGCAGATGGTGATGGCAACACGATTAGTGAGATGTCTACAAAAGAAGCAAGTGAACTCATTGAAAAAGGAATTGCAACAGAAGGAATGATACCTAAGCTTTCATCTTGCATTAAAACAGTAAAAGAAGGGTGTGGAGTAGCTCATATAGTAGATGGAAGAGTACCTCATGTTTTACTTTTAGAGTTATTTACTGAACATGGTACTGGTACAATGATTGTTGACGATCCAGCTAATTTATAAGTTTTATATGTATTTCCATTCTTACTAGAACTACTTACATCTTGCAAATTAGAGCTTATATCGTCTGATTTTTGAATTTCAAAATTTGGTACATTTAATTTGTACTTTTTATAAAGTAAGCGAATCAATTAACAATAGACCTGCTGCAAAAGATGGTGACAAGATGATCTGAACAAGGTAGAAGAGGAATAAAATCATGCATTTAAAACCCAAATTCTGGATTAGCTAGCAAAGAAAGAGCAAAAAATAGAAGGTTTTTTGAGTTTCAAGGAATATGAAAAAAGAAGAGAAAAGATATGAACCAAAGCATTTAGTAGACCTCTTTGGAAACTCATATAGACAATTCTAAATTGTAAATAGCGGCAAGTAGGTTGAACTGAAGCGTTTTCGTCTATTTCGATATCTATCTGCGATAATTTTAAATCTTTTTAATAAATCAATCACATTTTCTACTACCACTTTTTGGCTTGCAAGTTTCATATTTTCTCTCTTTTTCTCCTTAGTCAAATGGTTCTTTTTTGTCTTTCTGTGAGGCAATTCAACATTTTTGTGATTTTTTTGTAAACCTCTATAACAACTAAGACTTTAATGCTTGGTAATATGTGAGTTTTTGACTCCTTGAAAAGCCGAAGGCCATGCTTCCTACCGCTCGCAAAAGACGTGCAAATGATTTTTTACTTTCCTTTTCTGTTATTAACTGCGTTTTTAGTGTATGTTTTTTCTTCTTTCCTGAATAAAAGTGTTTTTGCTTTTTTTTGGACGTTCGATTGGTGTTTCTGTACTATCTATCACCAAAACTTCATACTCCATATCACTTTTAAGAGCTCTTTTCTCCTCGGTAACGCAAAATTTTGGTGTTTTACCACCAATCCATCTTATTATTTTATACTTCACTATAGTTTCTAAAGTGGTCTAATATATAACTATCATAATAATATTATTATTGATATTTATACTATACATGATACCATATTAATTAATTTAATGTTTCTGAGTGGGAAAAATTTATATGTGTGGTACATCATTGCAAAATGCACAATTACTTAAATTAGCTGTTAATACACTAAATGATGTAAAAGAAAATAATGGTGGAGTTATTAATAACATTGTAAAAGAAATCAAACAAAAACTTGATGGCGAATTACAAGAAGAAAATCTGATTGATTTAGGTCAAATTAAAATAAATATCACGAAACAACTTGAAGGTCACTATGACATTGAATTCTTAGATAGTAAAGATGATACGCTGCAGTTATTGCAAAAGTTGAAACTAATTGCATACAAACGTAAAGAAGGATATGACTTTGGAATAAAGCTTGTAGATGAGACGCAAGAATTTACTATAGGTCTTCCTAATGCAAAACTACCATATAAATCACAAGTGAGTGCTTTAGAAGGTATCGAGAAACATTTAACATTGATTGCAACAGCAACAGGTTCTGGAAAAACAATTACAAAGTTAATGTTTTCTCTTGCAGCAAAATTATCTGGAATGAATGTGGTGTCAGTTGATCCTCGAGATGATTTAGTAGAACAAGAATATAAAGATCAGAAAGAGGCAGTTTCATATGGTGCTACTAATGATATTTCTCATAATAATCGTTACAATAAAAATAGAACCCATAATATACTAAGTTTAAACCAATTCTTCACTAACTCACGAGAAATAGTAAACCTTGAAAAACTTTCTAGATTGATAGATGAAAATAATGCTCAAGATGAAGGATTCAAAGTAGATTTGAAGAACAAGAAAATAATAATCGGAGAAAACATTGAAATTTATCAAGGTTATTATGAAGTTGGAGGTAAAAAACATACAGAGAGTATTTTTGATGAGCAAGCTCTGCTTGTAATTTTCGACGAAATACAAGATATGATTAATAAAGGAGAGGCATATTACATTCAAATCCAGCTTCTTATACTGCTTGCAAGCTGGAAAAAAATAAATCTAGTAGTAACTACTGCAACACCTCCTATTTGGATGAAAGACTTCATAGAAATAGAAGGTGGGCATATTGAAGCACAATCACTGCAGGAGAAAATAAAATCAGGTGTCGGTGGAAGAATTGATGTTGAAGTTCATAACAATATTGGAAATGAGAAATTTGTTCAAGATTATGTGGATTACATTTGTAATCAAGTGCTAATAAGATCTGAAGGAGAAAACTATTATTATGATCCTAAAAAAGATGGATCTACTGATACAAAACAGAAAATACGGAAATACATCGTTTGGAATCTGCAAAGCTCACGCAATAGAATGATTCTTGCATGTATCGATTTTAATAAGCCTAAAGATTTATTTAAATATAAAATAGAAAGTCCAGAAGCACAGCTTAAAACGTTAAAGGATGAAAAAGAAATTAAAAAACAAGTGTATGATTATCAGCGTTTTAATAAATGTGATTTTTATCATCAAACTAATAATTATAAATCATACGATGAAACTAGAGAGGTACTTATTGAGCAATTTGGTTGTGAAAGTGATATTGATGCGGTTCTTAATGAATTTGACTATAAAAGCAGTGTAGCAGAAAGTGGTGTGTTTACTGTAGAGTATGGATTTATTAATAACGTTATATCTTGCATAACTGAAATTCCTTTAGATGAATTAGATAAGAAAAGATTTTTAAACCCACAATCATTCGAAGACAATTTTAAAAAGGCTCTTACTACTGTTGATATAGATGCAAAAATATCCGAATATATTAAAAAGCTAGATATTCAAAATCAAGATATTGTAGCAAGTATACATAATGGAATGAAAATAGTGCGGAATCTTTTTATAAAATACAAAGATAACGATGAAAAATTAAATGTACTATTAAATAACCACAACCTAAATAAAGAAATTCATAGCATGATGCCGCCTGATTTTAGTAAATTATCAGATAATAATATTGTTGAAATTTTTGTTCAAGGCAAAAGCTACGGCATTTTTCAGTATTTAAAGAACAATTATGAAAAAGATTGTAATCTTGCAGGAATAGGAGAAGACTGTGAAAAACTCTATGAAAAATTAGAGGAAGGAATTAAAGCAGCAAAAAAATATAAGCATGAAAAATTAGATCCAGCATTATGTCAATATAAATTAGTAAGTGGTCAACTATTTAATATAAAACAATTATCTCTTCTAGAAATAGAAGAACTTCGTGAAAAAAAGAAAAAATTACACGAAGAATATCGTAAATGTAAAGATGAACATGAACGCTTAACAGAAGAACCAAGAAAAGCATTGATTGAAAAATTTGGAGACATACAAATAAAATTTAAAGATAAGGAAAAGTATCCATTAAATGAGTTGAGGGCAATTTGTAATAAGTTTTCAATTATTGATGAAAATAGTCTAGACAGATGTGATGGTGATGATTTATCACGTGCAGGTCTTGTTGGTTTTTATTGTAATGATAATAGAAAATCAGGGTTTAATAACACAATCCTGAATAATGTTGTCATGAAAGAAACGACCAAAGATAGCTTAGAAGATAAAAAACAATGCGTAGGTAGACCTGGACGTAAAAATGGACCTACTATATCGTTGTCTTACATTGATTCTTCTAAAATCGGCAATCCTAAAAAAACAAAAGAGCAGTTGATAAATGGTAGTCCTTTTGAATCTGATAAAAAAGCAACGGATAAAATAGATCCTAAAGAAGCTGCAGCAGAAATGGTTGCAAAAATTGAAGAAATTATTAAATCTCAATGTATAGATGGCAAATGCGTTAGTGAAGATAGTTATGATAACATTACTGAAAGTATTATTCAATGCGTATTGGATACACGTCATAAATTATATAATAGAAGTGGGTACAGTCAAGATATAACGCACAAGGTTTTTATTCAAACTTTAAAAAATGCCATTTCCAATATGGAGAGACAACTAAGAGATAAAGGGATAGTAACAGGGGATAGTAAAATAAAATTCAATATGAGAGGTACTGGATCGAAGATAGATAAAATTCTGGAAGAATTAAACGATCTCCAAAGCAAAATTCAACTCCCAAAAGAAAAAAGAGATAAAATTAATGAAAAATTAAAGATAGAAGGAAACTTACTGAAAAGCTTGGTCATAAAGCTTTGTATGTTAGTACTACGCTTATTGCATTGGAGACTTAATCCGGAAGAAGTACAGGTACAAAATATTCTAGATAGAGATAGTACACCTACTATCAAAGAAAGAATAATTTTGAGAAAAGGAAAAATAAAGATTGAAGACGAAATAAAGCCTTTAGTAAAAGAAGAAAAAAAACAAAAAGATGAAAAAACAATGCTCACTGAGCAAAAGATAGATTTTCAAGATCAATACAATAAAATACATGCGCATGTTGGAGTAATAAAAATAAAAGACAATATAATAGAGAGCAAAATAACTGAGAGTGAAAAAGATCAAATAATAAAAAAACAACGTGATGGAATTTCGGCAGAATTAAATAAGGTACAAAGTACTTTAAATAGAATAGCAGAAAAACATACAGAAGATCTTGATAAGTTCGAAGAGCTTAAAAATAAGCTAAACAATATTGAACTACAAATAGCTAGGTTAAATGATGAGTTAGGCTTTGAACAACAATCACACAGATTTAATCAACGACAAAATATGCAAGAATTAGCCAAAAGATCAAGACAAGGAATTGATAAGTATAAAGACCAAACTCAAATTGAGAGATTATATAATATAGTGAGTGATACAATTACTGAACTTAGTGACAGCAGCGAAGATAAAAAATATCAAATTGCTCAAGAACTTTCTTCACACATTAGTAAATTTCGAGAAGAAAAGGCAAGGCTTGAAAAAATACAAGAAGAACAAAAAGAATTAATAAAACAAGAGGAAGAGTTAGAACGTGATAAGCAAAAATTACAAGATAGTGATAAGCATATGGATATTTGTAGGAGATTACTAATATATAAAAGTATTAACAATAATTATGAATTGAACCGTGTTATATGGTCAATACCAGTATTTTATTATTTTTCTCATAAACTTTCGGCAGAACAAAAGGATATTACTGAATACATTAGCTCTCCAGTATTTCTAGAATTGTTCACTAATATTATAATGCCATCAGTCAATGATGGAACTTTAAAAATGAAATTTGATGTATTTGAGTCTAATGGTGATAGTAGTGCAAAAAAAGTAGAAGAAATAAATCAATTTTATAAAAATTTAATAGACATGAAATTTGATAATATTAAAGGTAATATTAGTAATATCTTACAATACATGTCTTGTATTTTAGTCTTAGTTGGGTATACGAAATTGCATCATCATATCGATGTCTTTAAAAAAGACAGTAGTTTAATTAAAAAGATTACTTTTGGTAAATTTGATCCAATAGACTTGATAAATGAGCGTTTGCAGGGTACTAATATCTTTGATGTTGATGCAAGTGCTATTTTCAATCAATTGCTACAACAAGATAATTTGCTTACTACTGGAATCTATAACAATGATCTTAACAGTGGAACAACCATATTTTCAACAGCGAATTTACTTATGAAAGCAGGACGTGTGTTTGCAGATTATGATTCGGCTGATAATAAATTAAGTAATGTACCTGCATTTTTTAGAGATAGTAGTGTAAGAAGAGCACAAA
This sequence comes from Anaplasmataceae bacterium, assembly GCA_031546805.1. GTDB lineage: Bacteria > Pseudomonadota > Alphaproteobacteria > Rickettsiales > Anaplasmataceae > Mesenet. The sequence goes on along the minus strand of JAVBJW010000044.1, from coordinate 9,209 downwards.
AGGTAATTGAAAAACTTGGTGATGATAAAGATATTGATGATATAATAAAAGACTCCTGCGATAACCTAAAGATATTTAAGGATGAACTGAGTGGTTGTGATCCTAAAATTACTTTTCATGAAGAATTAACACAAGAAGAAAAATATGCATCTCGTCTCCAAGGGTTGGCGCAAAAAAGTCGACTAGTGTCGAAATTGCCATTTTCTGCTAGGTTGCTTATTGATCCAAATGCTCAGTGTTTAGATGCACACTCACAGAGAATGATAAGAGTATAAATAATTTAGTCCGTGGAGAATGTTGTCAAACAATTGGCAGGAAGACAGAAAATAATATTTTGAATGTTAAATGATGTTGGTCAAAAGTACAATATTTACTACTTTACTCATTTTCTCTAATTCTCCAATAGGTAAGAGCTTTCATCACTTTATACTACCATTGATATACACTACTATAGTCTTCTTCATAAGATAAAAGGAAGAAACAGAGAGAAAGTTTTGAGAGGCTGGGATGCTCCACCATAGCAGTTTATACGAACTTTTCTCAGTTCAACTTTGCTTCATCTTAAAAACAGGAACAATAGCCAGTTCTATCCAACATACATGTATACCTTTGCACCTATTACACTACACAACAATCCCCTACACTGCTTTCCATAACATTGCATTATTAACCATTTTTCTCTAAAACATGGGCACTTTTTGTGGTTTTGAGAGTAAAGTAAATATCTAAATTTTTGTTGGCGCTGGGGAGTGTGATTTTTCTAAATTTGTCAACTTTTTAACCTAATGCTTATGACTTATAAGTATAATTGTAATTTTTAACCTTTACTCAATTGTACGTTGCTGCTTCTTTTTTACTTCTTTAATTGCTAGATCAGAAAGTAAAGTAGTCACATCACTATTTTCTATCTCATCATATGGTCTTCTAGAAGAATTACCTTGAACATTAATTAAATCAGGTTCATTTGATAAAAACTCTTTCACATCAGAGTTTTTTACTAAATCTAAAAATGTCTTTCCTTTAGCATTTTTTATATCAATATTTGCTCCTTTTTTAATTAATAATTTTACTATTTCTATATACCCTTTATCAGTAGCAAGATGTAGTGGTGTACTGCCATCCTCATTTCTAACATTAATCTTAGCTCCAGCTGCAATTAACCTGTCTACAATTTCTGTGTGGCCATTAATAATAGCAAGATGTAGTGGTGTATTTTTATCTTGATCTTGAGCATCAATATCTGCTCCTTTTTCAATTAGGAATTTTGCTGTTTCTGTACGTCCATTAATAATAGCAAGATGTAGTGGTGTATTTTTATCTTGATCTTGAGCATTCATATTAGCTCCATTTTCAATTAGGAATTCTAATATTTCCCTACTCTCTTCTGCAGTAATAGCAAGTACATTAGCAAGCATTTTGTTAATTTCTTGGTTCTCATTAATATTTTTATTGTCATCATGGTGTTTAATAACGTTAAGGTATCCTTCTCTTGCTGCAATATCAAGTATTTGCTCAATTGTGATATTGTAATGTTCACAATATTCTTTCATGACAAAAGCTTTAATATCATATTTTTTTATAGGATCTTTCTGTCTTCCTATCATACATAACCAAGCTTTTAACACAGGGTTACCAGTATTATCAAACATATTACGTATAGCTATCAAATCTGACGGTTCATAATCAATTTCTTTTAGAATCTTATCTATTAATGGTGAGTAGCTTGCCTCACTAGCAAGTAATAAAGCTGTAAAATCATTCTTTTCAACTAATTCTAATTTTTGAAACTTAGGATCCATAAAAACAATTTCATGATTATTGGGCTTAGCCAATTTTGCTATATGTGCTTCAAATTCTTCTTTTGTATGAGATTTAATGTCATGGTATAAGTGATATGCAGATTTAAAAACTTCTTGCATAGTATTTTCATTTATTAGTATTTTTCTTTCACCAATATTAGAATACTTATCTTTCGGTCCAACATAAGTAGATTGCCATTTATTATCAGCATCATCACGATCAATAGTTTCATGCTTCTCACCAAAATAGCGTTTCATACTTTTTCTTTTATGAGAATTTACTTCTTCAGAAAGTGATTTTGTAGCAATAAAATATCCTATATTTTCCTCTTTGGTTGCTATACCAACAATTCTAAATGTTAAATACCCATCTTTTTGTTCTCCAGTTTTTCTACTTATTCTTGAAAATATTTTTTGTTCTTCCACAAGAAGGTATGATGGTAGCAATTTACTATGGAGTCCATTAAGATTTTTTAACTGTTCTATACTTTCTTTGATTTTGTTTTTATTAGTTAAATCATTGATAAATATGTTACCCTTTCCAACTGCTAAATCTGGATGTTTTAATGCTATTTTAGTTATATCTTTATCTTTAAAATATTGAACAACCTGATCTGCTAATTTGTCAGAATTTATAGATAGATCTAGTGTTAGATGTTCTGGAGATACTTCTTTAGGTAAATATAATCTTTGATAGACTTTATTGTCTAGTTGAGTTATTTCATATTTTGATGGGGTAGATCTATAAGTGTAATTTTGCTGAAATTCCTCATCTGTAATATTATTACAGCTTTTTACAAATATGTAATCACGCTCACCTTTAACATCAACACCATAATTCTCTATATACACAGATTTATTAGGAAACGCTTTTTCAAAAGCATTCTGTTGTGCTCCATTTTCTACTCCCAAACCTGATTCAGTAAGAGGTTGCAACTCGTAGATAATAATGTTGCCTTTTTTATCTAAACTACAATCTATTATAAACGCATAGCTATTATCTTTCATGGTTACAAAGTATATTAATATTATTGCAATATAGTATAATATATTACTAAATTAATTATAAATTTTCAAGCTATATTTTAGCATGCTTACAATTTTATAGTAAAATTTGAGATTTTCCTCTTAAGTGCTTAATTATTAAGGTTTATGAAGTGCTCCTCTTAATTCAACTTTTAATTTGCATTAATTATATCTAAAATACTCATTGTAGTTTATATGTAACGATTTTATGATTTCTTTTTTTGGCAATTTATTCTTGTTAATTGCTTGTGTTCTAACTTTAGCATATATTCTCATACCATTTTTTTCAATTTCCTCTTGGGCATTAAATCTTACTACATTTTTGTGCATCACGTGTGCATTATCAATTTTGTTTTACTGTCATATTACCAACGATTTTTCCCTGTATAACGTTTATCATCATTCCAATACAGCAAAACCATTGCTCTATAAAATCTCTGGCGTTTGGGGGAATATGGAAGGATCAATGCTACTTTGGTGCTGGATTCTAGCTCTATATTTATTATTACTAGAATTATTTTTAGATAATGATAATAAGCTGAAGAAAATTTCCCTCTCAGTACAAAATCTTATTTGCTTTTGTTTTTTGTCATTTACTTTATTTAGTTTAGATCCATTTGCTCAAATGCAGTCTATTGCCAGTGAGGGCCTGGGATTTAATCCTATTTTGCAAGATATAGGCCTAGCAATTCATCCACCAATCTTATATCTAGGATATTTAGGGTTTAGCACAGTTTTTTCATTAGCAATAGCTGCACTTATTGCTAAAATGGAAGGAAATAAATGGGCAAGCATTACTGGTCCTTGGATCTTAACATCTTGGTTTTTTCTCACACTTGGAATTGGCCTTGGTAGTTGGTGGGCATATCGAGAACTCGGCTGGGGAGGCTTTTGGTTTTGGGATCCAGTAGAGAGTATATCTTTAATGCCATGGCTAATTGCAACAGCACTCTTACATTTAATACTAATAGTGAAAAAATTCAACTTACTGAGAAATTTTGCAATTTTGCTATCAATCATGACCTTCATATTAAGTGTTATGGGAACGTTTTTAGTGCGTTCTGGTGTTTTGATTTCAGTTCATGCATTTGCAAGTAATCCAAAACAAGGCCTCTATATATTAACATTGCTTGGCCTTATTATAACTAGTAGCCTAGTAACTTTTATTTTATTTGCACATAAAGTAGAAGAAAACGAATGTAAATTTCCGTTTATATCACGATTTACTGCAATATTACTTAACAACTTACTTTTTATTACTGCCTTTGCTGTTGTATGTATTGGTACTTTATATCCTATAATACTTGAATATCTAAGCGGTGAAGTAATTTCTGTTGGTGCACCTTACTATAATTTATTGTTCAACTGCATTGCTTTAGTAGTTTTATTACTCACTATTATTGGACCTTATCTTGCCTGGAACGGTGGGAGGCTAATTCTAATATTTAGTAGGTATAAATTTTCATTTCTCTTTGCGCTTTTAACTGTGCCATTTACTTTAGCAAAAGGGTTTATAACTACCGCTGCTATAGTGCTGGCAATTGCCTTATTTATTTCCATCTTAGAGAGTTATAGCAAGAGAATAAAACTATTCTCATTACCTTTTTTAGAGTCAGTTGCCTTAGCAAAAGGAGTTTCAAAAACTTATTACGCAATGATGATTTCCCACATTGGCGTAGCAATTTTAGTGCTAGGCATTGCTTTAGCAACCAGTTGGCAAGAAGAAAATGAAGGCTATATGAAGGTAGGAGATAGCATTAATATAAATAGATTTAAAATTAACTTAATTAATGCTAAGTTTATAAAAGATAAAAACTTTAATGCAATAAAAGGAACTTTCCTTATTAAAGACTCAGATAATAAAATACTAAAACCTGAAAATCGCTTTTACATAGTTGAAGGACAAAAGAAAATCAAAAGTGATATTTACCATCATCTATTATTTGATATTTATATAACTATTGGTGATATAGATAAAGATAGAGGCATTGCAACACGTGTATACTACAGACCTGGCATGATGGCTATTTGGCTTGGCTGTTTTATTACAGCCATTGGTGCTATGATTTCAGTATGGCCTCCTTTGAAATTTGCTTATGGGAGACAAAGAACCAGAAACTGCGATGTATAATAAGGCTTTTAAGCAACAGTTCTTTAAGAATTTGCAAGAATTCTCTCAAACTCGCTAAATTTATACTAGTATACTACGGTTTTGATATTTGCTGTCTTTTGAGGCTCAAAATACTGCTTCAAAATTTCCCATTCTTTATCTCTTATGTCACTCTGATACATATCATAAATACTTCATTATATCACAAATCTTAACTTTTTTCTATAGTATTTTGCAGACAGGTTCTAAATCTGCCTGTTCATTATTAAGAGTTTGTTCTAACGATTTCATATCAGTATGATGTATAAGTGCTTCTATTGCCTTATAATCACTACTCTTCAATGTTTCAATAACACTGCCATCAATATCATTATAAAGTATAGCCCTTCTCATAATAATCCAAATAGTATAAGATAAGGATTTAAGATGGTTGATGCCTGGACCGTACAGTTATGATTTAACAAAAAAGTTAATGGCTCAATATTAGATGAGTTTGCTAGTAAAATACTAGCAGCAGCATGTATGAATAGTAAATTTGATCATTCAAACACACAACAAGGTATTGATAAAACAACTACAATAATGTAAATTTATAGTTTAGACATTTTATATAACTCAATTTATGGTCAGGGATTTTTAACGGAAGTAAGTACCAATTGAATACTTGGCGTATTTAAAGGGGTACAAGCAAATTTTGACAACAAAATTACTGCAGGAAAGAATATTAGGTCTAATAAAATTAAGTTTTTGCTTTTACAGATTTATGAAAAATAATAAATTACAAGAAGTAAGAGGGACAAAAGATTTATTACCAAATGAATTCTTTAAGCTTAGATACGTTCAGGAAGTAGCAAGAGATATTTCTTCTTTATACAATTTTCTACCAGTGGATACACCAATATTTGAATTTACTGAAATCTTCACTAAGGCTCTTGGAGAGGATTCAGATGTAATCATGAAAGAAATGTATAGCTTCTGTGACAAAGGAGGTGAAAGTATAACTCTGCGTCCTGAGTTTACAGCGGCAATAGTAAGATTGTTTATAAGCAAGAAACTACAACCTCCAATTAAATTATTTTCTACAGGTCCAGTTTTTCGTTATGAGAGGCCACAAAAATGCAGGCAACGGCAATTTCATCAAATTAATTTTGAATCTTTTGGTAATGGAGAACCGCAAGCTGATATTGAGATAATAATACTTGGATATCATATATTAAATAAACTGGAGCTAGATACTAAAGTAAAATTAGAGATCAATTCCTTAGGTGATCAAGAAACTATTAAAGCTTATAAGTTAGAGCTTGTAGCATACTTAAATAAATACAAAAATGACTTGTCTGAAAATAGTCAAAAAAGATTAGAAATTAATCCTTTGCGAATACTTGATTCTAAGGATAGTGGTGATCAAATGCTACTTTCAAATGCACCTAAAATTGATAATTTCTATACAAAGTATTCATATGATTTCTTTCATGAGATTTTAAATGGATTAGAAAATATCAATATACCTTATTCAGTTAATAACAAACTAGTACGTGGACTTGATTACTATTGTCATACTGTATTTGAGTTTACTACTGAAAACCTAGGAGCGCAAGGAGCAGTACTGGCAGGTGGAAGATATGATGCGTTAATTGCTGCAATGGGTGGCAAAGCAACACCAGCAGTAGGCTTTGCTGGTGGAATTGAAAGAATTGTTGAATTAATAAATTACCAGCATGAAGGTAAAAGACCGATTGTACTTATTCCTATTGGTAGTGATGCAGAAAAATATGCAATTTCTCTAGCATATAAATTACGTCAAAATGATTATTATATTATTTGGGAATATAGTGGTAATCTTGTGCAGCGCATGAAAAAAGCAAATAAAGTTAATGCTTATATCACACTAATTTTTGGTGATAAAGAGCTAGAAAATAAAACAGTAATTATAAAAAATATGGATACAGGAGAACAACAAGAGGTGAATTCAGATGATACATTACAAATTCTGACCTCATTTAAACAGCAAAGATAAAATTTTTTAATTAACTGTCTGTATACTATAAGTAGTATGAAGCACACTCAAAAGTATAATGAGAATTAATAAAAAGGTTTTTGGAAATATAGATTTTAATAATCAACAGCAAAAACACATTATTGTTTTTCCTGGATTAGGTGATAGAGCTTCATATCATAGTAGTAGTGAATATAAATATCTAACCGATGAAGGAGCTGTTGTTCATGTATTTAATTATCCTATGTTCAAAAAAGATAGAGGTTATTTAAATGGAGAAAATCTTATAAATTCAGGTACTGCCGTTGATTTATTAGATCAAGGTATAAAGCCTGATAACATTAAGTTAATGGGTAATTCTCTCGGTGGCTGGGTAATAGCACAAGTTTATGACCGATTCAAAAGAGAAGGTCTTCGTTTTCAGTCTGTAATTACTAATTCTTTTAGTTCAATTGCTAAAGCAGCTAAAGGGAATCTTATGTGGTCTTTAGCATATAAACTTACCAAAAATAGCAATTTTGATAGTAGTAAAATTGTAGAAAATTCTCAAGGTGACATAATATACTTTAATCAATGGAATGATCCTGTAATTCCAAAAAAAGCACAATTAGTTACAGGTATTTGTAAAGATGTAAATCCACTATGACTAACAGTATTAACATCAGTACCTGTGCTTTTAAAAGCGATTCTACTTTTGCCGTATCTCTATGCTCAATGGCATTTAACAATTCACTTTCTAACTTTTTCGAAACGTCCTTTACCATATCTTCATGCCCCCCTATAGTAAAAAATCTTGTAACTGATGCTAGAATTATTATAAATTAACTTGTTACTTTTATAAAGTAAAATTATTAAATTTAATAATATCTTAAAATAGTTTATTTACCTAATTAATAAACCACTTAATTAGCATTATCATAACACTTTCCCCTCTAACAACAAAACTGCTCTGCTGTAAATGTGGAAGTGTGTTGATGATATTATTTTGCAAACCAAATGAAGATTTCAACCACCCAATACATATTTTCCAAATTGGTTGAAGCTATTTTTCAAACTATCAAAGATATGGCTGATTGAAATTCCTTTCATGGAAGTAGAAGGAGCATCTGGTTCATTAATGTGATTTCTTATAAACTCTTGATCTTGTATAGCTTGTACAATATTTTTTCCACCTAAAAGGCAGTTTTTGCCTAAGCTTGATTTGTCCTTGAGTTTGTTAAACTTTTCTTGGTTCTCTTGATCAAGTTTTACTTTAACCTTGTTGCTATCTTCTTTGTCAGGATACAAAAGAATACTGATTTTTTCTGCTCTACCTTCTACTTTTATGGTAAATGACATTTTAATACTACCTTTTGGAACATCTGTGTAATTTCTTTTTTCTCCTATGCTTTCAACTCTAATTACACTTTCTCCAATTTGGAGTATGCCAATTCTTAAGTCTAATAATTCTGAATCTTTTATTTCTTGACTGTTTGTTATTGTTGAAACCCTAACAATAGTACCTTGCGCATATCTTATATAAAAATAGCAATTGTCTATTTCTGCTGCAAAATTATTCTTAGTTAGTTCGATTTTATTGACAATGCTTTCATATGCTACGCTCTCAATTGCGTCCATGATTTCGTCGCATTTTAACTCAGTGTCTTCAGCAAAACCTATGGATAATAATTCTCTATTTTCATATAAGAATGATTTTTCATCAGCAAGAGGGTCATCTTGTGGTCTTCCACCTTTTAATAATAACTTACTACATATGCTGATTATAATTTCTGCATTGTTATCATTTAATAACTCATCCTTAGTAACAGGATAATGTAACTTATTATCCGGTCTGGTAGTGTGTACAATATTAACTATCTTTTTTAATATTAAATCTGTTACAGTGTAGGCATTATTACAATAGGCATTATTACAATATGAATTTATTCTGATTTCCCTTGCTAAGTATTTATTTGTTATATCTCTTATGCGTTCTAAAGCATTTTGCTTATCTTTATTTTCTACTACATTTATATCTTCCATCTCTCTATAAAATTCATCGATCAAACTCTTCTCATCTTCAGTGAATAGTATTCTTAACTCTTTTAAAACCGAGTCTTCTCGGAAAAGAGAATCATCATCGCTTGAATCTTCTTCAGAATCGCAACTATCTTCTGAATTAAAAATATCACTACTAGAGCTAGAGTCACTACTTTGTCTTCGCTCAAAGGACTTCTCATTATTAGAACTTAAACCTATTTTAGAATCACTTATCTTTTCAATTTCTTGAGTAACATAA
>JAVBJW010000068.1:0-38763 GCA_031546805.1 Anaplasmataceae bacterium | reverse complement strand
GCTTGGCTTTCCAATTTTAGACGCATGAGCAAAGATTATGAGCATTCTCCTCTTACTTCAAAAACCAATATCTTCTTTAATATGATTACCATCATGCTTCACAAATTAGCTCATTTTTTAGTTTGAAGACATGCTCTTAGTATGTTTGCCAGAGTTATAAAATTGCATATTGAAGAAATTTACGACCATAAGATATCAGCAGCAGCAATATCTAGGCAGTGTCGACAATTACTTTAGCAAGAGATAGATACCAGCAACGAAAGATAAGAAAGAAATTGCCAATTTATCATAACGAGTATACGGAAATGTTTTAGTTTATTAAATCAATTAAGTTTCTTTATATAGTTCCTTATCGTATTCTCTTGGTGTTTTTCTATTGGAGCAATAACAAGCTCAGCATTAGTTGCTTCCGCAGCCTCAATCATATCATTTTATCGGCAATCACATCCACTTATCAAATCTAAAGCTTTGACATTTTGTCCAGCAGTAACAAAAAATCTCAGTGGGTTGCCAAGAGCGTCGCAAGCAGCGTGTAATTTGCTCGAAAATCCTCCTTTGGATCTTCCTAATTCCTGTTCTTGTTTACCAGTTTCCACATTTTTTTCTGCATCAACTGCGTGCTGATGTGCTCTGTCGAATCTATCATTCTGTATAACTGCCAGAAAATCATCTGCCAAACACCTGTTCTTGCCCATCTCATGAAACGTTTATTTGACCATTTTCCATATTCAGCAGCTCCATGGTGCTCCACTATCCACATTACTGCAGTTATAAATTTTCTATTGTCTACAGCACTCCTGCCACTTCTTACCATATATCACACTGCTTCTATGAATGTTCTTAACCGTTTTTCATCTTTCTTGTGTACTCCTTTTATGTTTTTTAAAAATACAAAAACTTGCTTCCCATCGTTTTCTTTTATATATGGTAGTTTTTATTTTGTGTTAAATAGTATAAACTTCCCCTTGCATTTGCCACTTTTCCTTCTTATCTGTATTGTGTTTTTTGTCATCAGAAAGGAGAGCCTAGATCTTTTGCATCTACGGTATGGAATTCACCACGTATTGTATGACATGCATAATTTAATGCTTTATAATAAACAGTCACGAAAATAAAAAGTTTGCAAATATTAGATGTAGAATTATTATAATAACATTATTAAGCATATATAAATTTACATGGCATTTATGTTACAAAAGATTTTTGTTATTTTAGCTTTGTTAATTTTAGGAGGAGGATTATCTTCTTGTTTTATGTCAAAAGAACGCAAGTTAAAAAGTCCATGTGTCAGCATGAACGGCAAACCTTGTATAAAAAATCCAATTATTGGGTAAAATACTTTTGATATAGCTATTTTGTACAGTAAAAGGTAAGAAATATAGGATTGTTAATGAGGTATTACCTCTTCTCTTTCACTTTTTTGTACATTGAGCCAGCGTTAATTTAGTATTTTAAATTATTATCTCTTTCAATAGCACTCGGCATGCATACAATCATCTGCCTACCTAATATTAGCTGCTTATTATTTATCTTAGTGCTGGTCATTTTGATGTTATTCATAATTGTATTCACAACTTTTTACTATTTGGATTGTCAGTTGAATATAATATAAATTATTTATTAAAATTCTAACATGATCTTTTTTATTGTTTACTATGGTGCATTTTGCATAAAATACTTCCTTTAACGTATAAAATCTAACAATTTTTTAGGTCGGTTATTCATTGATATTTTATTAATTAGTTAGAGAGTTGCATGTACAGCGATAATTATTTCATGTCAATTGCTTTAAGATTAGCAAAAAGAGGGCTAGGTAATGTATCACCCAATCCTGCTGTAGGTTGTGTTATTACTAAAGATGATATCATTATAAGTAGAGGCTGGACGCAAGTTGGTGGCCGCCCTCATGCAGAAGTCAGTGCTTTAGAACGTGCTAAAGATTTAGCACGAGGTTCTACTATGTATGTAACGCTTGAGCCATGTTGTCACTATGGAGTCACAACTCCTTGTACATCAGCAATAATTGATTCTGGTATAAAAAGAGTTGTAATTGCTACTTATGACGTAGATAGTCGTGTATCTGGTGAAGGAATTGAAGTTTTGCTAAAAGCAGGAATAGAGGTAAAATGCAATGTAATGAAAAAAGAGGCAGAAGAATTGAATATTGGCTTCCTTTATAGCAAAAAATTATCTAGGCCTTTTATAACACTGAAAGTGGCTATGTCTTTTGATGGCAAAATTGCAACTTCTACAGGCGAAAGTAAGTGGATTACAAATTCTATCACAAGAAATTGGGTACACAAAGTTAGAGCTGAGTATGATGCTATTATGATTGGCAGTAACACTTTAGTTACTGATGATCCTATGCTAGATTGTCGATTGCCAGGCTTAGAAAAACAGTCACCAATTCGAATCATAATAGACAGTAAAACAAAATTAAGTGCAGAACATCAAATTGCAAAAACAGCTGATAGAATAAACACTTGGGTTGTTACAAACAATGAACCAAAAGATAGAATAAAAGATATTAATTATCTTATAATTGATGACTGTAAAGACTTTTTTAAAAAAGCAATGCAGCAACTGACGATAAAGCTTGGTATAACAAGATTATTAGTAGAAGGTGGAAGTAGATTATTTACAGAGTTACTCAAACAAAAATTAGTTGATAGAATTATTTGCTGTAGGGCAGGTAAAATTTTAGGTAATGAGGCATTATCAGTAATAGGTAGCTTAAATATTACCAATGTGCATGAGTGTTACACTTTACAAAAAGTTGAGGTATTTAATTTCAGCAACGATGTAATTGAAGTATGGGACGTTATACAATCCTAAAGAAATTCTTATGTCAGGCTAGGTTTTGAATTCTACACTAAAAACGCTCTTGTTTTTTGAAATTGATTCATAATTTAGAGTAACTTTGTCCATTTTGTTATCTAAGTGGAAAAAGTCGCCTATCCCCACTCGACTTCAGAACCGAACTTGTGACTTTCACCTCATACGGCTCCTCTACAATTTGGTGCTTGTCATGCACACTTTCCGTGTAATTCATCGTGACAATGTCCCATGTAGCAAGGATAGATTTTTGGTCATGTTATTGCGTCTATTACGGTCTTTATGATGTATTTCTAGGTAATGTCGACAATTACTTTAGCAAGAGATAGATACAAGCAACGAAAGATAAGAAAGTTATAGCTATAACGAGTAGCAACCCTACTTGAGTTTATTAAATCAATTAATCTTTATATAGTTCCTTATCATATTCTCTCGGTGTTTTGCGATTGAAGCGTGGAGGAATAACAAGCTCAGCATTAGCGGCTTTTGCAGCCTCAATCATATCATTTTATCGGCAATCAGTGCTTCTATACATCTGCAATCTATTAAGTCTAAAGCCTTTACATTTTGTCCAGCAGTAACAAAAAATCTCAGTCAAGCAAGCAGCGTGTAACTTAGTTGAATTTGGATCTTCCTAATTCCTGCTCTTGCTCCATATTTTTTTCTTGCACATGCTGATGTAATCGTTGAATCTACCATGAGCCACTCTCATCAACTGTTAAAGTATTGAATGCCAAACTCCAGTCTTTGCTCACCTCATAAAGCGTTTATTTGACCATTTTCCATATTCAACTGCTCCATGGTGCTCCGGTTCTACCTATCCACATGCTATAAACTTCCTGTTATCATTTGCACTTCTTCTGCTGTCTCCTTCTTTCCATGGTAAACTATCTTTTCCCATTGTTCATCTTTTAAATCATATATTCCCTCAACTTTCAAAAATTCCATTATCATTTTATATGTCGATACTTCATAGGTTTTATCCCTTCGTATTATAGCAGATGGTTATGCTAGATATCTATTTAAAGCAACAAACTATCTAAGTAAAAAAGTTTTTAATCTTCCAAGCACATTAGGGTAGCATTACCACCAAAAGCAGTAGAATTTATACTTATAACTTTTTCTGTAGAAAAACGATGTAAGTAATATGGACCACCAGCCTTAGGACCAGTCCCAGACAACCCTCTACCACCAAAAGGCTGCATTCCTACTACAGCACCTATTTGATTTCTATTAATGTAAACATTACCAGCAGATATTTTATTACTAATATAGTTGATATTACTTTGTATACGGCTTTGTAGCGCAAATGTAAGACCATATCCTGTGTTATTTATATCATTAATAACTTTATCAAGATGTGGCTTATCATAACGTATAATATGTAAAATTGGACCAAAAACTTCTTGCTTTAACTGAGAAATATTCTGAATTTCATATGCATAAGGAGAAAAGAAATAACCGTTATCATAATGTGGATTAATAGGAGCTTTACAAAGAAGATTTGCTTCTTTTGACATTTTTGTAATATGCTTGGATAGCATATCAAGTGAACTTTTATCAATAATCGGACCAATATCAGTGCTAAATAACATAGGATCACCAACTTTTAGTTCTTCCATAGCACCACATATCATTTTTATCTGCTTATCCGCTATATCATTTTGAATGAATAATACTCTAAGCGAAGAACAACGTTGGCCACAGCTACCAAAAGCAGAAAGCAAAGTATCTGATGTAACTTGCTCTAGAAGAGCTGAGCTATCTACTATCATGGCATTCAATCCACCAGTTTCAGCAATCAGTGGAGATATAGGACCGTTTCTATTAGCTAACATTTTATTAATTAAAAAAGCAGTTTGTGTTGAACCAGTAAAAGCAACCCCAGCAATTTTATTATTGGGTATTAATATTTTTCCTAAAAATTCACCGTCTCCAGGAAGTAAATGAAGTACATTTTTTGGTATACCAGCATTAAGTAATACCTTGGTTGCCTCATAAGCAATTATAGGTGTTTGTTCTGCTGGTTTTGCTAAAACAGTATTACCAGTTACAAGCGCTGCAGCTACTTGTCCAATAAATATAGCAAGTGGAAAATTCCAAGGTGATATACACAAAAACACCCCTCTTCCTTCAAAAAAGATAAAATTATTTTCACCTGTAGGTCCTGGCAGTTTATGCCAATCAATTAATTCATTTTTTGCAATCATTGCATAGTAGCGTAAAAAATCTACTGCTTCTCTAACTTCTGCAATTGCATCACGCACGGTTTTACCAGCCTCTACTATGAGTATATAAACTAATTTCAGCATGTTCTCATTTTCGATTAAATTAGCTGCTCTCTCTAAGCACTCTGCACGATTTTGTGCCGTAGTATTTTTCCAATCAAACCATGAATTATATGCTATATTTAAAGCTTCTAATGCTTGTTCCTTGCTTGTGTGTGATACTTGTCCAACAACATGTTCCAACCGTGCTGGATTTACAACTTGCCTAAGCTCAGAAAAAAAATCCTGACCATCTATTACTGGCCCTACTTGCCATTGATTATCAGAAAAATTATTCATACCCTCTGCTATCTTGAGCATAGTTATGGAATCGTTTATATCTATACCAGAAGAGTTTTTTCTTGTTAAGGTAATATTCTTAGGTAAAGGGATATTTGGATGTGGTTCGTAATTAAAACTCTTTGCTTTATCTATTGGGTCTACAATTAACTCTTCAATATTAATTGAAGGATTATTAATTTTATTAACAAAAGAGTTACTTGCTCCGTTTTCAAGCAAACGCCTAACTAAATAACATAGCAAATTATCGTGATTACCAATAGGAGCATAAATACGACAACTTATGTTATTAGCCAGCTCTGATGTTGCATAATCATATAAGTCCTTACCCATACCATAAAGGCGTTGAAATTCAAAACCAGGGTGATTTTTATCAGCAAGCTCAATAATAGAGGAAAGTGTATAAGCGTTATGAGTTGCAAAACAAGGGTAAAAACTATTCTCTTTACTTAAAAGCTTATGTGCACAAGCAAAATATGAAATATCCGTATAAGCCTTTCTAGTGAAAACTGGATAATTATCCAATCCAAGCTCTTGTGCATTTTTTATCTCGAAATCCCAATATGCACCTTTTACAAGCCTTACTATGATTTTATGCTTTGATCTAATTGCAACGTCTTCAATAAAGTCTAATACAGACAAAGCACGTTTTTGATAAGCTTGTACAGCAATGCCAAGTCCTTCCCAACCAGCTAATGATTGATTCAAACGTAGAGTTTCAAAAATGATTAGTGAAGCTTCCAATCTTCCTGCTTCTTCTGCATCTATACATAAAGAAATATTGTACTCTTTAGCAGCACGACAAAGATCTAAAATCTTAGGTACCATTTCATCAACAACACGATCAAGTTGAGTAAATTCATAACGTGGATGCAAAGCAGATAGTTTTACTGAAATACCGTCAGATCTAAAGAGATCTTTTGCATTTGCAGAATTACCAACAACCTTTATTGCATGCATGTATAAATCAAAATAATCGTTTGCGCTTTCAGCAGTATATGCAGCTTCACCTAGCATATCATAAGAATACAAAAACCTATTTTCATCAGATCCAACCACTTCTAAAGCTTCTTCAATTGTTTCTCCCATAATAAAATGCTTACTAAGCATAGAAACAAACTGTGTTACAGCTTTGCGAATAATAGGTTCACCAAACTTTTTAACAAGGTTGCTAACTATATTATACCATTTCAAATCTTCAACGTCTTTTATCAGTATACTTTTCCCCATCGCAATGGCCCACGCTGAAGCATTAACAAATAGTGAAGAAGACTGCTTGATATGCTTATTCCACTGACAGTTTGTAATTTTATCTTTAATTAACTCATCTATCGTACAGTCATCTGGTATTCGAAGTAATGATTCAGCAAGGCACATTAAAGCTATACCTTCATCACTTGTAAGAGAATATTTTTGTATGAATGCATCAATAATATTTAGTTTATTATCTTTAATTCTTTCAATTATTTGTTTTGCAATGTTGTAAATTCTAATTTTTGAATCATAGTTAATATCAGTGCTTTTAATAAGGTATTGAACATGGCTTTTCTCGTCAATACAATAAAACTCTTGCACATGCTTTCTGATTTCATTTGGCATTTGAATAGAGCTAATCATAAATAAAATCTCTAGAAAATGTAATAGAAAATCACCATAAATTACATTATAACTTCATTTATAGCAAATGATTATTTAGAGAAACTTAATATATCACTAACAAACAAAAATATTTTCTCGCTGGTTAAGTTATAATATAATTTATATTTGTCAATAGCAATAAAATGACTACAAAAATAATTGGAATCTTAAATATTACACCAGATTCATTCTCAGATGGAGGAAAGTACTTTAATCAAGAAACTGCTTTAAAACATGCTAAGCACTTGATAGATAGTGGTGCAGATATAATTGATATTGGCGCTCAGTCAACAAGACCAGGAGCAATTCTTATAAACGAAGAAGAAGAATGGCATCGTTTAGAGCCTGTACTTGCAAATATAATTAGCATTGCTCATAATGCAAATGTTGAAGTAAGTATAGATACTGATAAAGCAAAAATTGCAGATAAAGCCATAAGTATTGGTGTAGATTATATCAATGATGTTAGTGGAACGTATGATAAAGAGATGATAAGGATTGTATCTGCAAGTAACGTAAAACTATTTTTAATGCATAACCTCGGTATACCAGCTAATCAAAACAATATAATTCCTAAAAATGTTGATCCTATTGGTGAATTAGTAATGTGGTTTCAAAAACGTATTACAACCTTAAATAGCCTAGGTATTGCAAATAATAACATAATTATCGATCCTGGTATAGGTTTTGGTAAAAATGCTGAGCAATCTTGGTACATTATTAAAAATATAGATAAACTAAAAAAAATAAACCTAGCAGTATGTGTTGGTCACTCACGAAAGTCTATGTTTTCCAGTTTAAATACAAGACAAAGTAATGATCGAGATATAGAAACATTAACAATTTCAATTTTACTTGCAAAGAGAAAAATAGACTATGTTAGAGTACACAATGTAGAGCTTCATTTTCAATCATTTAACATATTGAAAAAACTTAGCAGTTTAAACATATAATATTACTTATTTCTCCATTCATTTATTAGATTACTAACTTCTTCATTTAAAAAATGATTTAATTCAGTTTTAATTTCAATCTTCTCTTTTTTTGGAATACATATTTCTTTGCAAATTGCATATTCAATCATCAATGTAAACTTAGCATCTTCACTATTTTGTGGTAAATTAATTGTAATTGGAAATACGACAAGATTTTCATATGTCCAACTTATGAATTTCCCCTCTCCAACTTCATCTATATGCTGTTTTGGTTTAGGCCAATGTATATCAAGAATATCTATTGTATTATCCAAATTAAATGATGTTGGTAAGCCAAAGTCTCCAGGGTTTTTATAGTATATGTGCCATCCTGGCTCAATTTCTACTTTTAAAGCTGCTTCAATTTTAAGGTTTTCTATTTTTCCAATTAATAATTCAAACTTTGCAGCTTCTCCTAGTGCAAGGTAAGGACATAATAGCAGTAATATTAACGGTATAAAAAAATTCAATCTCATAAGTATTTTGCTTTATAGAAGCTAAAGTTGATATTATACAATTTTCAAATAATTACTATCTTTTTTATGTATTTATTACAACTATTACGATAACAACTTATTTTAACTACTATTAATAGTTTGTAACAAATTTTACTAATTCACTGACATTTTCAGTTGGTGTATCTGGTAATACTCCATGTCCAAGATTAAATATAAATGGTCGATCTACAAAACAATCCACTATCCTTTTCGCTTGCATAATTGCTTTTTCTTTATCGTATGCTAGTAAGTATGGATCTAAATTTCCCTGTATTGGTAACTCTAGATTATTCTTAACCCACTCTATAGGCATACTGTAATCTACACTTATAGCAGAAACATTAGTTTGCAAAGCATATTTCTTATAAAATAGACCTGCATTTCTTGGAAATCCTATTATTGGAAATTCCGGATATCTGCTTCTAATGCTTGATACTATTTCTTTTGTTGGTTCTATTACCCATGTTTCAAAAAGCTCTTCAGTTAATAATCCTGCATTACTTTCAAAAATTTGTATTACATCTACACCACTTTTTATTTGTTCTATAAGATGTGCAATAGTTATGTTTATTAATCTTCTCATCAAAAATTCAAAATCATGTTTTTTTGTGTAACACATTCTTTTTATTTGTGAGAGTTGTTTGCTACTTCCTCCTTCTATTATGTATGATGCAACTGTCCATGGACCACCTGCAAAGCCAATTAATGCTTTTTCCTGATGTAGCAGTTTTCTAACCTGTTTTATTGCTTCAGCTATTGGTGATAACTTTCTTAAGGTCTCTTCTACAGTTTTTAAATGAGAATCATCAACCATTGAAGCAATTTTTGGTCCTACCCCCTTAATAAATTCAACATTATAACCAAGTGCATCTGCTATTACTAAAATGTCTGAAAAAATTATAGCAGCATCTAAATCAAATCTTTTTATCGGCTGAAGTGTTAATTCTATCACTAACTCTGGTGTGTAACAAAGATCTATAAAGTTGTTCGATTTTTTTACTACATCATGATACTCAGGTAAGTATCTGCCAGCTTGACGCATTAGCCATATGCTTTTTTTTCTGTTTTTTGTTTTTTCTCTTATTACTTTTACTATGTTATCTCTTTCCATTATATTTATATATATACATATATTACTTATAATTATTGTACTGTTGATAACTTTAATTTCTACATTATTTTGTAAAAATTATTATCCGATAAAATTGTGGATAAAATTGTGGATAAAATTCGCATCCCATCGAATATCGTGCATAATTGCTGTGGATAAAAATCGTATTTATATTGCTAATAACTATACTAATGGTAGTTTTAAGACCTGTGGATAACATGTGTATAACCTGTGTATAAATTGTTAATAACTTTTTTTTTCAAAACTTTTCCACATGTTATCCACATGTTATCCACAGGTTATACACATGTTATACAGACTTTATCCACAACTAATATTTTTGTAGATTATTGGTTTGTTGTAGATTATGAATATAAGGTTCAGTTTATAAGAAAGTAGATTTGTGTTAAATCAGAGAGAGTCCTCTTTTTTAGAAAGAATAAGTCGTAAGTTGTTTTTATTTATATTTAAAAATAGCTCTACTATTAGAAAATATGCTACTGAATTTGTAATTAAAAATAATATATTATATGGGTTAAATGTATTTAATAATGTATTGGAGTTTTGCAGCCATAGTGTAAGGGATATAATGACTCCACGAGCAGAAATATATGCAGTAGACATTGATTTAAATAGAGATGATTTAGTTAATAAGATTAAAGAAAGTAATCACACAAGAGTACCTATATATAAAAATAATATTGATAATATAATTGGGTTTATTCATGTGAAGGATATCCTGTTTAATATTAATAAGACTATTAGCTTTAAGGGCATAGTTCACAATGTATTTTATATACCTCCATCAATGAAAATAATAAATTTATTTATAAAAATGCAGTCTTCTCACACACATTTAGCAGTTGTACTTGATGAATATGGTTGCACGGAAGGCTTAGTTTCTATGGTTGATATCATAAAAGAAATTGTTGGAGATATTAAAGATGAAAATGATGAAGATCAGGGATTTTTTCTTATTAAAATATCAGAAGATAAGTTTGAGGTATCAGCAAGAGTTTTAATAAAAGAAATTGAGGAAAAATTGCATATAGAACTTAAAGATTCTGAAGATGAAGATTATGTTACAATTAATGGTTTAATTTTTGCAATTGCAGGTAGAGTACCATTAGTTAACGAGGTAATTAATCATAAAAGTGGAATTAAGTTTTTAGTGAAAGAAGCAAATGAGCGTTGTGTACATAAATTGATAATTGATTTGAGTGAGTATAATAAAAAAGAAACAGATCAATGATGAAGGTTATAAAAAGCCTTTTAGCCAGCTAAGCATTATATAATTTTACCTGTAAGTGAATCTCTAAAAAACCTTTTCTTAATAAATTAGTTTTAAAAATATCAAAGAATATGTAAATATTTATGCTAATATTGACATATTGAGTTCTTTCTTGTACTTTAGCGATTGAACTTTATTATGGGGAAAAGAGTATGACAGATTGTGAAGAGGTTCGTAAGTATATAAATGAGTTGTTTCTGCCATGTGCAGTGATGAAAGCAGATCAGAGTTGGATATTAGAAATACTTAAGGATAATATCAATATTAACACACTAAACAATGGGAATACAATATTAGATCAGTTATTGATTTTCTTAATTAAATTTTTTGATTATAGTTTAGTCAATGATTATATTAATACTATTAAACTTTTAATTAAACGTGGCGCCAATCTTAGTAGTGAGCTTGACTATGCTAAGCAAAATTTGAATCTTACTCAAGAAAATGTTTTTAAAGAAGTTAGCAATTTTATTCAATTAATAGATAATGATGAACGTATTAGCGCTTTGATAGCATATACAAAGCAAGGTATTATTTTTACCAAAATAAACAATGCTAAATTAAAAGTTAGCAAACTTTTAGAGAGTGATTTTTGCAAATATCGTTCTTTATTTTTTAGTCACTTTGATATTAATGGTAACAAAGGATATGTTCAAAAAGATCAAAAAACTAATAAAAGAAATTATGTAGTTTATAATGGAAGTATAAAAATGATGGTAAATTGGACTTCTGTTACACTTGATGACAATGGTTGTCAGATCAAGAAAAAAGAGAGTATATATGTTTATATAAAAGATGATGGAACTGCAGAGCTTGATAAGCAAGATAGATCAAAATACGAAGAGTTAAATTTTGATACTTGCAATGTATTAATAGGTGGTGTTAAATTAAAAGATGCTCTAGATAAGGCTTGTTGGTTATCATATCTCAATGATCAGGAAGAAGATACGAAAAAAGATAGTTTAGTACCAGATATAGTATCGCAGGAAGATAATTTTCAACTTGTTGATTTAGATAGTAACTCATCGTACTATGTTGATATGGAATCTAATGCAATGGATTCAAGTGATGGTGCAATTGATTATCCAGTATTTGAAGAACCAATGCAAGGCATGCAGGGGATAGAAGATAATACTATAAAAGAAGAAAATGAATTATGTCTTAAAATGTTAGATTCTAAAAAATTAGATATAAAATTAGATAAAAAAAAATGTAATTACGAGCAGCAAATGTCAATAACCTATATAGAAAAAAGTATTTTAAATGGTCAGGAAAATTTACAACATAGTAATCAAAATAATAATATTGAAGGTAATATGAGTAATTTTGATAATCAATACCATGATAGTATGAATACAGATGTAATTGCTTTGGCTGTTATTGATAATACTGTTAATTGTAAATGTAAAGTGGATGAATGGTTGAATAATATTAACAACATGGAATGTTCAACACAAGACTTAATATGTAGCAATATTCCACATTCAAGAAAAGATTCATTTAACACAATATCAAGTTTTCAAGAGTCAGATAAAAGTAGTGAGGAAATAAGTAACATGAATTGGGATTATGATGATTTAATTTTACCAAAGTTTGGTAATAGGCTAGACTTAGATTATAACTCGTACGGTATTTTATCAAAGCATCATAACTACAAAGAAATAAATGTTTCTTCAGTGCAAGGATTAATTACACACTATAACCTTAATGATGTAAGGCTATCTGCTTTAAATAATAATTACGAAAAGGGAATTTTAATATAACAGATTTATTGATATTGTATTTTCTCTGTTTTGATATAGAATGTTATGCCTACAAAGATAGATGCTATGCCTAAAAAACCTATAGAAATAATTATGCCAGCGCTTTCTCCAACAATGAGTAAAACTGGTGGAAAAATAGTTAAGTGGCATAAGAAAGAAGGAGATAAAGTTAGGTATGGTGAGGTTATTGCAGAAATAGAAACTGATAAAGCAGTAATGGAGATGGAGTCACCAGATGATGGCATAATAGCAAAAATTTTAACTTCTGAAGGTATTAGTGGCATTCCGGTTAAGCAAGTAATTGCATTAATGGTACAAGATAGTGAAGATATTAGCTCTATAGAGTGTTATGTTCAAAACTCAAGTCAAGTGCAAGTATCTAATGAGATTAAACGAGAAGTTGCTGTAGAAGTGATAGAAAATTATGATAAAAAAATAAAAGCAAGTCCTTTGGCAAAGTCCATAGCACTAAATGAAGATATAGATCTTAAACATATCAAAGGTACTGGTCCATACGGACGTATAATAAAAGCGGATGTAATTGAGGTGAAATCAAACATCAATAAAGAAGTCAAAAAAGAGGATGGGGGAGATTTTATTGAAGTAAGCAACATACGTCAAGTTATAGCGGAACGTTTATTAGAAGCAAAACAAACTATACCGCACTTTTACTTAACAATAGATTGTCGAATTGATAAACTACTCAAGTTAAGAGAAGAGATTAATTTGCAAGAGGTAGGTAATAAAATTACAGTTAACGACTTTATTATTAAAGCAGTTGCATTAGGCATGGAAAAATCTCCAGATATAAATTCATCATGGGTCGAAAATAAAATATTTAAATATTCTAGTATAGACATCTCAGTTGCAGTAGCGTTAGAAGAAGGGTTAATTACACCTATTGTAAAAAACGCTAACCAAAAGAATATATCACTAATATCAAAGGAAATAAAAGATTTAGCAGGTAGAGCAAAATTGGGAAAACTAAAACCCGAAGAGTTTCAAGGAGGAGGGTTTACTGTTTCTAATCTTGGTATGTTTGGTATAAAACAATTTAGCGCAATTATAAATCCACCTCAATCGTGTATAATGTCTGTTGGAGCGTCTGAAAAGAGGCCTATTGTTGCTAATGATCAAATAGAGATAGCTACTATGTTAAGTATTACTCTCTCTGTTGATCATAGAACAGTTGATGGCGCTTTAGGAGCAAAATTTCTCAATGTTTTCAAATCTTATATAGAAACGCCATTATTGATGTTGCTCTGAAATTAAGCAGAGTAAAATACGATATTATATTAAGTTCTTTTTTCTTGTGTAGTGTATGTCATACTTACTATAGTATATAGCAGTATATTATAACAAGTTTCGAGTCTAACGTCTCTTTAATAGCATTCTGCAAAAAGGAAAAAATGGAGCCACTATTGGTGAAAAAAGTTACCGTAAAAAAGGATAGAACCCGGAAAGGATTTTGAAGATTTTAGTAGATGTCACAGATACAGCGGCCAAAAGATAGCAAAAAGCGGAAGAAATCTTACTCTGGAAAGAAGAAAACAACCACGATAAAAACCGAAATTATCGTTGAAGAGAATGGGAAAATTCTATCGGTTTCAAGATCTCACCGCGGGAGAATTCATGATTTTAAGATACGAAAACAGGAGAAATTTTTGCCACAAAATAGTGTAAAATATGCCGATTCTGGATATCGGCAAAAATTGCAAAGTAATGTAGTGATTCCATATAAGAAATATAGGAAGAAGCCATTAACTCCAGAACAAAAAGAGCATAACAGAAAGCTTTCGTCGTTTAGGATGAGGATAGAAAACAAGATTCGTGAGATAAAGATATTCAATCACACGTTTACGTAATTTTCAAAAGAAATACAATATGAGGTTTAATATTATTGCTGGAATTGTTAATCTGAGGCATGCTTTTTAATTAATCCTTCTCTCGACATACCTTCAACCCTACATCTTTCCTTGTTGTTTCGCAGCAGGTCATTATTTATACCAGGAATTTTAAGTAAACTCTTCACCATCTCAACATTAGACTTCATGGTTGAATGGAAAGGTATTTTAAAGATCAAAAACTTTTTAAAATATTAAAAATGCTGTATTTCAATTGGAAAAACTAAGGTTAATGTAGTGCCAAGTTGTGGTTCACTTTTTATGCTAAAAGTGCCACCCATTAATTCCACTAATTTTTTGCTTAATGGTAACCCTAAACCTGTTCCTTCATATTGCGTATTAGAGTTATCATTTGACTGACCAAATACAGACAAGACCTTATACATATCTTGTTGTACTATTCCAATTCCTGTATCACTTATTTCAATAGATATATTTTTTTCTGCTGTATTTTTTTCTGCTTTCAGTTTAATAATACCATTTTCAGGAGTAAATTTTACTGCATTTGATAGTATGTTTATTATTACTTGCTTCATTCTTTTTGGATCTGCTGTAATCATTAATTGCTCTTCAGAAAGGATCTTTTTAACATTAACTTTTGCTTTTTGAAGGTTAGGGGTTACTATATGCAAACATGATTCTATTACTTGATTCAAGTCAAATTTTACTTTTTCTACAACTAATTTATCCGCTTCAGCTTTTGAAAGATCTAATATATCGTTAATCAAGCTCAAAAGATGAATACCAGAATCATATATATCATCAATGTATTCCTTATATTGAGTATTACCCATTGATCCTGCTGATTCATTTTTAATAATTTCTGAAAATCCAATAATTGAATTTAAAGGTGTACGTAGTTCATGAGTGACATTAGCTAAAAATCTCGATTTACTCACATTTTCTTTTTCTGCTATTGCTTTAGCATTTTCAAGTTTAAGATTAACTTGATACTGTGTATTTAACATATTGCTGTTTTTATTATACAGATAATATATTAGTAATATCATTACTATAAGTAGGAACAACATAAATGCTACAGATATAAAACAGGTTTGAGTAAAAGGGCCATAATGATATTTATGAATAATTTTTAGAAATAAAAAAGGCTCAGTATTTTCTGTTGCTATTGAAAAGATTGAAATTAAAAACTGATTATTTTTATTATAAAATAGATATTCATTTTTTATAAGTTGTTCCAGCTCGTTTGGTGTAAGCAATTGTTCGTAATGACTTTCACCTAGATCACTATCAAATAGCATTTGACCATCTTTTCCATATAAAATAATGTTTATGTTTGTTCCATTAATTAATTGTAATAGCTCAGCACGAAACTTAACTAATTGATTGATATAATCAAAATTAGAATGAAGATCGCTATCTTCTCTTGTAAATAAGTCACTATATTTTTTAATGACAGAATTTGTAATGATAGTTTTAAAATTTAAGCTTACCTCCCGATGATAAGAAAATGTATTTTGCTTTAAAAATGAGCTTATATACATAGCACTAAAGGTTAATATCAAGGATATAGGCAATAGGAAAATAGCCTTTATACGGTGTTTTATAAAAAAATTCTTGTATCTGTTCATGCTACCTAATTGCCAAATAAAAAATTTGTGTTAAAAATATTACATAGTATACTTTTCCACAATAGGGTTACTTAATTATGAAAATTTCTCCTATATTACCAATTTATTCTCCTATTGATATAAATTTTTCTCATGGTAAAGGTGCATACCTTTATGATATTGCTGGTAAATGTTATATAGATTTTCAGTCAGGTATAGCAGTAAATTGTTTAGGTCATTCACATCCGCGTTTAGTTAGAACTTTAAAAGAGCAGAGCGAAAAAATTTGGCACCTCTCAAATATTCACACTATACCACCTGCAGTAGAGTTTGCTAAAAAGCTAATAAGTAACAGTTTTGCTGACACTGTGTTTTTTGCTAACTCTGGGTCTGAAGTAATAGAGTGTGGAATAAAAATAGCAAGATCTTATCAAAATGGTAAAGGTAATAACCATCGTTATAAGATAATGACGTTTAAAGGTGCTTTTCATGGTAGAAGCTTCGTTGCTTGCTCAGGAAATGATTCAGCAAAATTTTCTGATCTTTTAAGACCTTATGTTGATTGGTTTGAAAATGTTGAGCCAAATATAGAAAGCGTAAAAAATGCAATCAATAACAATATTGGAGCTATTCTACTTGAACCAATACAAGGAGAAGGTGGCATCAATGTCATGGATACAAGTTTTCTAAAAAGCTTAAGAAAGTTGTGTGATGAGCAAGATATACTACTGTTTTTTGATTGTGTGCAATGCGGCAATGGCAGAACCGGAAAGTTATTTGCATATGAACATTCAGGAGTATTACCTGATATATGCACACTTGCAAAAGGAATTGGAGGAGGATTTCCTTTAGGCGCATGTCTTGCTACTGAAAAAGCTGCCCAGTATATGTCCGTTGGTATGCATGGATCAACTTACGGTGGCAATCCTTTAGCTACATCAATAGGTAGTGCTGTTCTTGATGAATTACTTACAGATGGTTTTTTAGAAAATGTTAAAATTAAAGGCGAATATTTAAAGAATAAACTGCATACACTAAAAAAGAAATTTCCAATAATTATTGAAGAAGTAAGAGGTCAAGGTCTGATGCTGGGCATTAGAGTAAACACAGACAATAAACAATTTGCTAGAGAGCTGAGCTATAGAGGACTTTTAACAGTTGGTAGTACAGCAAAGCAAGTGGTTAGAATTTTACCACCTTTGATCATAACTGAAAACCAAATAGATGAAGGAGTTGAAATTCTAGAGAGGTATTTATGTGATATACCTAAAGCTTTGTGAGTTAAGAAATTCTAGATGATGATTGAATTTATGTTAACATTAAAATTAAAAACTTTTATTTATATTTAAGTGTTTATAAAATTATTTAAGAAAATATTCCTTTGCTTAATAATAATTCTTTTTATATGTCCTATAATTTCCTTGGTGTCTATTCTGTTTACAGAACACCAAAGTGCCAAATGGGCAACACATACACTACTATTTGAATATATACTAAACACCATTATTTTAATGGTGGGAGTAGGTGCGATAGCATTTGTTTTTGGCGTAATAAGCTCTTGGTTTATCACTTTTTTTTCATTTCCTGGACGCAAGTTTTTTGAAGTTGCTTTATTTTTACCAATTGCAATACCAGGGTATATAGTATCATTTGTCTATACCAATATGTTTGAATATTCTGGTCCGGTACAAAGTTTACTCAGGGAAATATTTAATTGGCATAAAAATGACTACTGGTTTCCAGAAATTAGATCTTTAGGTGGTGGAATACTGATATTAGGTTTTACCCTTTTTTCTTATGTATACATACTTACCCGTTCAAGTTTTATTAGCCTTAGCAATTCTATAACTGTTGCTTCAACCCTTGAACAATCACCATTTAAAATCTTTATTTCTGTAGCTCTACCTGCTGCGCGTCCAGCAATAACTGCTAGTATACTACTTATACTTATGGAAGTTATTGCTGATCTTGGCACATCACAGATTCTTGCTATTGATACTCTAACTACAGGAGTATATAGAACATGGTTTTTACTTCATGATAAATACTCTGCTACTATTTTATCGATTATAGAGTTATCAATTATTGTACTTTTAGTAATAATTGAAAGAACGTCAAGCAATACACAAAAATTGTATTTACCAATTACTACAAATTCTGACTATCACCATAAATGGAATCTCAATCATAAAATATTTTTAGCTCTTATTTACACAATTTGTGCTTTGCCAATTCTAATAGGGTTTATTTTGCCTATAATTCCACTGATATATTGGACAGCTCAAAGAGCAAGCTTTTTTATAAATGATTCTAAGTTCTATATTACTATTATCAATAGTGTCGGCATTGCATCTGTTGCAGGAGCAATGTTAGTTATAATTTCAATTATCATAAGTTATACTGCACGTCATAGCAAAGCAACCTACCATATAGCACGCTTTGTATCTATGGGTTACGCAATTCCAAATGCTATTGTGGCAATAGGTATACTAATTTTTCTTGGAAAATTGTCTAACTTAATAAGTAACTACATTACAGAGGTAACATTAATTGGCACTATAGGAGCTTTATTGTATTCTTATATATTTCGTTTTTTTGCCATCTCATTTAAAACAATAGAAACGGGATTAAGTAAAATACCGAATGAAATTGATTGGACCTCTTATACCATTGGGCACGGCCCTATTGCAACTTGTATTAATATACATACTCCATTGATCAAGAAAAGTGTGTTATTTAGCTTCTTGCTTGTGTTTATAGATATCATGCAAGAGTTAACAGCAACTTTAATTATTCGGCCATTTAACTTTGAAACACTAACGACACGAATGTATGAATTGATTTGTGATGAAAGATATATGGACGCAGCACCACTAGCAATGATAATAGTGCTCATAGGCCTTGCATCTGTTATGATATTATTTAAACTATCAAACAATTCTACTAACAATAAAACGACTTAATCATTTATTATACTTCACACTAGTAACACTTTGAAAAGTTAATAAATAGTTGATTTTAATTGTAAAGAATGTATATAATAAATTAATATACGAACTAAATGGGGGAGATACAATGTTAGGTGCAATTCCTGCTGCAATAGCTCCTGCAATGTTAAGCAATAGATCTAGCGCATATAACAAAGAGTTAAGAAATAAAATTTTGATATTTATTACATGTACATTGGCTTTAAATGCTTTAGGTATTTGGCTCTGTATTGAATTTCCTCACCTAACAGGAGTATTTGAAATGGTTTTGGTTACACTTACGTTGATTTCTGCTGTATGTGTTTTTATGTTACCAAATTTATTTTCTAAAGTAAGAGCACCTGGAGGAATTAATCATGAAGAGCAACTACTTAATGATTTAACTGTTTTTAACCCTGAAAGAAGAGTTGTTACTGAATATAATACCAACCAAATCAATGATTTGCTATCTGAAACTCATGTTAGTTATGTTACAAGAAGCATAGCTTACAGACCGCTTCTGATTCTCGCTTCAGGAAGCGAAAATTCTTACATATCACCAGTAATAGCACCTTTGTTGGCCTGTATTATTAGTGGTATTGATAATATTGTTTGTTGTACTATTGACACAACAATAACATCTGCTCATAGATTAGTAGCTTCATCTTCACAGTGTGTTTCAAGCATATTATCATCTGTAAATCATACAGTTGTAACACATACTCATAATGTAGTAACATCATCTTCAGAATATGTCTCAAGTACGTTATCGTATGCAAAATCAAAGCTTGTATCATTAAGACAATTAATAGGTAACCAGGATAATTTTTTAAATGTAATGAAGTTTAACATACCTATGATTCGCTAGGTATACAGTCCTAAAGTGTGATAGTGTTTATGCAATTGATATGTTAAATTGTTAACATCAATTATTAAATTATTAATACATATAATATAGAATGAGCATGTTAATCATAATATAAAGGAGCAAATATGCCTAGAATTACTGAAGATGAAGCAAATTCATCAAAAAATGAAGTTAATGATATAAAAGAACCAATCATTGCTGCATACTTCACAAATTGGAGTGTATACAATGAAAAAGAACCAACTGCATTTCCAGGTTCTACATTTGAGATAACAGATAAAAATAAAACCCTAACAGACAACACTATTTCAATGAATGAAAAATTAGAAAATGTTAATGCTATAGTATATGCATTTCTGGAGATAAAGCAGGATAAGAATGAAATTAATCCATTATCAGGAAGATTGGATAGTTCTTATACTACTGAGAAGAGTGATTTAGGAAAAGTAGTATTTTTTGATCCATGGTCAGATTTTGCAAAAGAAAAAGATATCATATGGCAAGGACAACACCACTACAAATGGCAAAGAGACAATATAGATCTGCTTCCTCAAAAAATGGGAACAAAAGATAACCCACTTACTCTTAATCCAATTGATGACGGTTTTAATTACAATTTCTTTCACTATGGTAACTTTAATGCCTTTGCTGATGAAACACAACTATCCTCTATTGGTATTGGAGGATATGGTGATCATTATACTCATGGATGGAAAGCTGCTGTTGCACATCCAGATAGATTTTCAGAGTCTATTATTAGAATCGCAAAAGAATTTAACATTAATGGTGTTGATTTGGACTGGGAACCTCTTAGCGAGATAAAGAATTCTGATGATATAATAAAACTATCAAAAGCAGTAAAAGAAGCAGCTGATAAGAACCATGTAGATTTAACAATTACCTTCCCAATTACAGTTGATAAAAAGCAGATAGAAGATTTTGAAACTAACTATGGTAAAACTAACGGTAAATGGGCAGAGTTAAGTAAGTATGTTGATCATATTGGAATCATGGGATATGATATGCATGGTGCGTTTGATAATCCAAAATTAACAGGATTACATTCTATGCTATACCCAGTCAAAAATGATAAAGGTGGTCATAGTGTTGATGGTGCAATTCAAAAATTGAATGAATTTGGAGTGGACAATGATCACATTACATTAGGTATACCAGGCTACGCCAGAGGTGTAGAAGGAGTAATAAACCATGGCTTAGGTCAAAAATTTACAGCAGCAGATAGTAATGCAAATCTTGATCCAAGCGCAGGTATCACCTCATACAAGCATTTAATCGATAATGTCATTAAAGGAAAAGATATTATTATGGACGTTACAGTTAAAGTAAATGATAAAGATATTGTAACTGGAGCATATGCAAATATAGGTAATAAATTTTACTCGTTTGAAAGTCCAGATTCATTACAAGCAAAAGTTGACTATGTTAAAGATAATGGTCTAGCAGGAATGTTTATTTGGACCATTGAAAATGACAAGGTTGGAGATGATTCACTACTTAGCATAATGCACAATGGCTTAATAGGTAATGACTTAATAGGTTAGGTATACAGTTCCAGAGTGTGATATAATATACAAGAAGTTACTATCACACTCTGCTAAGGCTGTCAGCTGATAGTGGTTGAATTCTTGCGGAACTCGCTCATGAAAATAGAAGTACACGGAACAGAAAACAGGAATATATTGGACATACACGAGGATTTGAGCACCGGAGTGATACAGTAATTGCCAACAGAAGTAGAATTGCGAAAAGTGCTAGGCTCTGCGCACAAAATGTCATGTAAGCGAAATGATAGCAGCAACAAAGTGAAAAAGCCGATATAAACTGCTACAATCTTGTCAAATCTGGAGAAAATCCACCTAAAATTCTTATTTTTATTTTGAACTTATCTGAATTATTCTTATCATTACTCATAATTTCCCTTCAGCTAAATATTAAATCTACAACTTTAATTAGTACTTGCCTTTTTCTTCTTGGTGGTAGATCTTTAGATACAAAAATTGATTGCGAGATTGCAGTGGCAAAAACTCTGACAATAATAGATGGATATGGTTTTCTTTTTCGTGCGTATTATGCATTACCTAACCTAAATACAACAGCTGGGCTACCAGTTGGTGGGATTTACGGGTTTGTTAATATGTTGTTGAAATATTTAAATGCTACAGAATATTTGGTAGTAGTATTTGATACTGGTGAAAAAAATTTTCGCCATGAAATATATCCTGAATATAAGAGCAATAGACCAAAACCTCCAGATGATCTAATACCACAATTTGCAATGCTAAGAGAAGCAGCAGAAGCTTTTAATTTAAACTACGAAGAAGTAAAAGGATATGAAGCAGACGATGTTATAGCCACACTAGCAAAAACATACAGTCAATATGAAGACTTAAAAATAACAGTTGTTACAGCTGATAAAGACTTATTTCAGCTCATGAATGAAAAAGTTGCAATATTTGACCCTATGAAAAATAAATATATCAAAGAGGAGGATGTAACAGAAAAATTTGGTGTAAGTTCAAGTAAACTTTTGGATTTATTGGCACTAACAGGAGATGCATCTGATAATATACCAGGAGTTCCAGGAATAGGAGTTAAAACAGCAGCAAGGTTACTTGCTGAATTTGATTCACTAGAAAATATTTTGGATAATGCTCACATAATACAGCAAAATAAATGCCGTGAAATGATACTTAAGCATAAAAAACAAGCACTGCTTTCAAAACAATTAGCATCCCTAATTACAACAATAGAAATCGAAAATAATCTAGAGAAATATAAAGCTAAAGCTCCAAATATGCAGCAATTAACAGAGTTTCTCAAAAAGTGCGAGTTCAAATCCTTAATTTCAAGGATAGAAAAATTATTTCCATCTGAACATCAAATAAGTAATCAAGTACTACAAGGTAAGGTGGAGTATAATAGCAACAACCTGCTTACATTTCTAGACCACTGCCGATATGAAGGAAAGATTGCTATTTATTTTCATGAAGAGGATGGTGTTTTAAATAGCATTTCGCTTTCCTGCAATGAAAATAATATTCTATTTATAGACCAAAATAATATAGAATCATCCCTGCCACTACTTAAGAATACTTTTGCTGCTAAAGGGGTGCTCAAGATAGTATATGATATTAAAAGCTTAAGAAAAACCCTACCTGAGATAGAAGCAGTAGATGATGTGATGATCATGTCTTACAGTATAGATACAGGAAAACATGATCACAAACTTGAAACTATCATACAATATAATTTAGATGAAGAAGTGATAAATCCTTCAGCGCAAACTTTAATTTTGCTACATAATAAACTAAAACAGAAATTTTTTTCTGAAAAATTATTTACTATCTATGAGCACTTTGAAAGGCCACTTGAAAAAGTACTAAGTAACGTGGAAAAAAATGGAATACTAATAAATCAAAACATACTAAAAGAACTATCTGAAAACTTCTCAAGTAAAATTGCTCTATTAGAAGAAGAAATATATATACTAGCTGGAGAAAATTTTAATATTGGATCTCCAAAACAATTAAGTCATATTTTATTTGACAAGCTAAACCTTGATAAAGGGAAAAAAGCAAAATCAGGAATATATAGTACAAATGTTGAGGTGCTGGAGGAACTTGCAGTAGATGGGAATGAGATTGTCAGTAAAGTGCTAAGTTGGCGTCATTTTAGTAAACTTAAAAATACTTACACTGATGCACTTGTAAATCAGATTGATGATAGTACTGGAAGGATTCATACAAATTATTCAATGGTTGCAACAGCAACTGGTAGGCTTAGCTCTAGTAATCCTAATTTGCAAAATATACCAATTAGAAGCGAAGATGGAAATTCTATCAGAAAAGCTTTTATTGCACCAAAAGGACATAAAATTATTGCTGCTGATTATTCGCAAATTGAGCTCAGACTTATCGCTCATATAGCAAATGTTTTAGCATTTAAAGATGCTTTTGCTCAAGATCAGGATATTCATGCAATCACTGCAGAACAGATATTTGCAGTGCATGCAAAAGACTTAAGCGAAACTTTAAGACGCAAAGCAAAATCTATAAATTTTGGTATTATCTACGGCATTAGCCCATTTGGCTTAGCAAAGCAATTAGGAATCACAAGAAATGAAGCTGCAAAATATATAGATTATTATTTTTCTTGCTATCCAGAAATTAAGGTTTACATGGAAGAAATGAAATTATATGCAAAATCTCACGGTTATGTGAAAACTCTATTTAGTAGACGTTGTTTTATTCAAAATGCAAACAGCAAAATAGCTCACATTCGGCAATTTGCTGAAAGGGCAGCAATTAATTTTCCTCTGCAAGGAACAGCAGCTGATATAACAAAAAGAGCAATGATTCGTTTGTTTGATCAACTGCAAATTGGCAAGATAATATTGCAAGTTCATGATGAATTAATTGTTGAAGTAGAAGAAGCAAATGTACTGAATGTTGCAAGACTGATGAAACAAACAATGGAAAGTGTAGCAAAGTTAACAGTACCTTTGAAGGTAGAGATAAAAGTTGGAGATAATTGGGGCAACATGGAAAAAGTGTGTTGTCTACATGAAGCATAAAATATGCTAAAGTAACTAAATTAGTAATCTAATTTTAACTAATTGATTCGCTGTAGATACAAGGCCATTTACTTTATTCTCAAGAAGGTCTCTGCCTTTGTAGAGTAAAATATTGATTAAGTAAAGTTTTTGTAAGAAAAATAAATTTTGATATAATAACAAAGACTTCTGATATACTATAACATACAAATTTTTACTTAGAATTATATGGTCAACATTATTGGATATGAAGAATTTTCGCCAAAAATAGGGGCTGGAGCTTTTGTTGCGATAAATGCCTATGTTATCGGTAAGGTAGAGATAGGTAAAGATGCAAGTATTTGGTACAATTCTGTACTAAGAGGAGATGTAGGTTCGATATATATTGGCGATGGTACTAACATTCAAGACGGTACTATAATTCATGTGGATAGGGTAGGAGGAGATACTATGGTTGGTAATATGGTAACAGTTGGACATGGTTGTATACTTCATGCTTGTCGAATTTGTGATAGAGTGTTGATTGGTATGGGATCAGTTATTATGAATAATGTTGTTATTGAATCAGATAGTATGATCGCAGCTGGTTCTTTAGTGACACAAGGTAAAGTGGTAAAAAGTGGAGAGGTTTGGGCTGGTAGGCCAGCAAAGCTGCTACGTCAAATGTTGCAGGAAGAGATAGAAAATATTAATACTTCTGCAGCAAATTATATAAAACTTAGTAAACAATATCTAAAAACTAATGGATAAATTACACTCTATAGGTTCAGCATTATATCAATGGATGATCAATGGCTTGTACCTATTTGAAACCCTTATAAGAGAATTATGGAATTCCTTTTTTAGTTAACCACATTATATGATTAAGCTTCTTCAAAATTGTGATGTCAGTTGCAAAGTTGTTTTGCTTAGAGTTGATTTTAATGTTCCTATTATTGATAGTATAATTCAAGATTTAACTCGTATATCAAGAGTAATACCTACAATTAATCACTTGATAAACTCAAATGCAAAAACAGTGATAATATCGCATCTTGGACGCCCTAAAGAAAAAAATAATAATTTTTCATTACAACAAGTAGTTGGGCATTTATCTAAATTATTAAATAAAAAAGTTAGTTTTATCGATGATTGTTTAGGTGAGAAAGTAAATACAACTATTAATTCAATGATGCCTGGAGATGTAATATTACTAGAAAATTTAAGGTTTTATACTGAAGAGGAATTAGATGATATAAGTTTCGCACAGCAGCTATCTTCTATGGCTGATATATATGTTAATGATGCTTTTTCTTGCTTACATAGAAATCATGCTTCCATAGTTGGAGTGACAAAGTTTTTACCAGCCTATGCAGGCTTTGGTCTGCAAGATGAAGTAAAGCACTTAGAAGAAGTTATGTCCTTTAAATATAAACCTACAGCAGCAATAGTAGGTGGAGCAAAAATATCAACCAAGTTAAATTTGCTATTAAATTTAGCTCAGAAAGTAGAATTTTTAATCCTTGGTGGCGCAATTGCAAATAATTTCTTATTATCTCAATATATTAATATTGGACAGTCCTTACACGAGAAAGATGCCAAAAATCTTCCCCTTGAAGTAATGAAAATAGCAGCACAAAATAATTGCAAAATAATTTTACCTGAAGATGTTTTAGTTGCAAAAGATACAGGTTATAAGCTTGGGTTAGTCAGGGGTGATTTATCTTCTATTCTAGATGATGATATAATACTTGATGTTGGCCCTAAAACTTTAAGTGCAATTAGTCAAGTGTTATCTAGTTGTGAAGCAGTTCTGTGGAATGGTCCTTTGGGTGCTTTTGAGTATCGACCTTTTGCTAGTGGTACTTTTGAAATAGCAAGGAATTTAGCAAATTTAACAAAAGAGAAGGGAGTGAAAAGTATAGTGGGTGGTGGCGATAGTTTATCAGCAATACATGCTGCCAAACTTAATATGGAAGATTTTACTTATGTATCCACTGGTGGTGGTGCTTTTTTGCAATATATAAGCAGTGATAAAATGCCAGGCTTAGATGCTTTAGCTTAAATTACTTACTCTTTTTTGACTACTTTCTATTTGTTATAATGATAAACTTTTTAGCCCATTGCTCACACAACCTTCTTGATCAAGATGAAGTTTCTTTAGATCTCCTTTGTTATTATAGTTAGCAAATATGTGGAAAAAGGAAAGATTATTATAAAAAATCATATAAAGAAAGAGTGATGAAGAGTCTAAGCAAAAAAGCCAATGAATTTGGTTATATTTTTGTGAAAAAAAGATGAACTAATAGAGGGAATTTCTTAAAAGATAGATAAGCAATATGTTCTTTAAGCTTAAAAGCAATTAGTATTAAGGTGCTTATTGCTACAGCAGCAATAGTGAGATTATTATTTACATATTGTGAATATATAGTCGGCCTGCTTAAGCTAAGTGGAATCTGTGTATCAATAAACCCTTCTGTATCTGGTGGAAGATACTTGATTATTCGGCCATAGCTATCGATTATTGCTGATACACCATTATTTGCAGCTCTAATTAATGGCACTCCTTCTTCTATTGCTCTGACTCTACTTATTGCAAAGTGTTGGTAATTTCCTAAATGGGTTTTAAACCATACATCATTCGTAATATTTATTAACCACTCTGCTCTATCTTTCTTATTAATTACTTGACCAGGAAATATAGCTTCGTAACAAATCAAAGGTGTAAAAGGAGGAGTATTTGCAAGCAATATATTTTTATTTTTTTCTTTACCTGCAGTAAAATTACCCAGCAAACCAGTTATCTTGGGGATAATTTTTGCGATTGTATCTAAAAATGGTACAAACTCACCAAAAGGTACTAGATGATGTTTATCGTAATAATCAACTATTTCTCCTGTATTTTTTATAATAAATAGAGAATTATACACCTTGCTATTTTCCAATCGCAATCCTCCTGTAATTAGGAATTTAGGAGTGGCGTATTTTATAGCATCTAAGAGTGATTTATTATTTTTATCAATCACAAACGGCACAGCACTTTCAGGCCAAATAACATGAGTTAACTTCTTAAAACCAGGACTACGAGTTAAATTGATGTATTTTATTAGTGCACTTTTGCTGAGTTCTAGTGAGTTAAAGTGGTGTTTACTGATATTGCCTTGCACTATGCGTATTAATGCTTGTGAGTGATACTTTTGTTCCGCATTATTTAATCTGAATTTTCCCCAAGAGAAGATTGCTATCAAAAGCACAATAGCAACAATATAAGATTTGTAATTTTTATTATAAAAACATGCAGCTGGAACTGTAGCACAAAATATTGTTATAAATGTTAGGCCATAGATACCAATTATAGAGGTAATTTGCATGATTTCTAAAGAAAATGACCAAGAATACGCAAATAGATGCCATGGGAACCCAGTAAATAAATTCCCCCAAAGCCATTCTGCTATCGTAAAAAATAGAGAAAAAACTACTAAACTGTTTTTATCAACAACATAAACAACTACCGCAGCTAGAGCAAAATAAATTGAAAATAAAAATGGCAATCCCAATACTGCAAACGGGACCAACCAAATAAATACCTTGATATCAATAAGTGGAAATGCAAACCAATATAGATATACAGAAAAATAACCAAGTCCAAACCAAGATCCTATCCAAAAAGCTTGTTTCTTACTTTTAGCATTTACAATGAGAGAATATAAACCTGAGAACGATAAAAATAGAAATGCAATGATATAATATGGAGAAAGGGTAAAGGTAAGCAATGCCCCAAGCAGCATAGCAACAGTATAAGATTGTGAACAAGATTTAATTTTCAACGATATAATTAGTTATTTTGCGCTATTATAGAGTATAAAGCATCAATATCAAAACTGATTTTAGGCTGCCATACTAATCCAGCTAAGTTTAGGTCTACATAAACTGGATTAATTTTTTCTGGTGGTATGAAGAAAAGCCTAAAAAGAGAAATAGTTGTAAATTGAAGAAGAGATATATTTGAAGAAGCTGATCCGCTGGCATTATTTATCGCAAATTGCATACTTGTTGAGAAAATGCCGTTTTTAATCTCTGCACTACCATCTATTGTAGTAAAAAAGGTACTACCGTTATATAAAGAAAATTGTGTTAATGAAGCTATATCTGATCTGCTTTTACTTGCTAGCAGGTTTATAATAAAAGAATCTAGATCGATCCCGATAAAGTTAATTCCCCTTGCTGCAAGACTAATTTTACCAACAGCTCTACTTATCCATTCATGTATATTCTTACCTTGAGTTTTTATGCTCCCACTTATACTGATATTACCAGTTAGATTATTAATATCTAAGACTTTCACAACATTACTTATATCTAAATTAGCTATAGAAAATGACGAAACCAATGAAGACTCAAGCCCAGTACCGATATTACCTTGAAACATTACAGATCCATCTCCTATCCTATAGCTAAGTTGTCTAACGCTAATTAGTCCATCTTTTAAAATGGTGTTTAGCTTAAAATCTTTTAAACCATTAAATTTTGTTTTAAATTCTTTGATATCGATATTTATGTCTCCATCAAATTCATCCAACTTTAAAAAATTGAACTCATGACGCGACCAAGAGATTTTGGCTATTTCATTTTTTGCATCTTTTGTTTTTGTGAGAAAATCTGGTAACTCAATAAAAGCACTACTAAACTTTTCACTGCTCAAATTCACTTCTATTACTGGTCTTATGGTTTTAAAGTCTGTTACTATCTTAACATCGCCACTGACATCAATATTATCTCCAACTAACTTAATATTATTTATTGTTAGTTTATCCTTAATAGTATTAACTACAAAATTAATTTTTTTTACTTGGTTGCTCTTAATTAAAGCATTATTAATATCAGTTTTAAATGTAATATTAAACTTTGTATCTTTTAGCCACTGCATAGGTAGTTTATTTTTTGCATAGGATAAATTAAGATTATACTTATCGAAATTAATATTACTTGCGCTTATTTTACCATCAATGATATTCACTTTTTTATTATACTTGACACTTACCTTTCCAACAAAACTGCCCTCATCTGTTAATATTTGCATGTCTGAAATCATAAATATTCGTGGTGCAGCATATATATTACTACTAAATGTAAATTTGTTGTTATCACTCTTTAAATCTTCTCTTATAGAGACTGGAAACAACCATTCAGATATCGAATCGATATCTTGTCCTTGCGCTGATAATACTCCTTTGAATTTTGATACCACTTTATCACCAATTATTTCACCAAACATGGTCATGTTGTTATTATTACCTGGTAAAATAAGAGCAAAATTAATACCAGCTCTACCATTTGATACAATAGCTTTAAATTCAAGATTACTTGAAGTTTTACTATTATATTTTACTTCTTGGGCTCTAATTATAGAATTAATATTTATATGTTTTGGTATTGTTAACCTAAAGCTTTCTAATATATTATTTAATTTATCATAATTAATATTTTTCTGTTGATTATGTATAAAATAGTCTATATCCATGCGTTCAAAATTTGCTTCTATGTTGTAGACATTACCTTTCTCATGAGAAATTTTTCCACTTCCTTTTATACTATCAGAGTTAAACTGCAAATTATGAATTTTAAATTCATTATCATTTGCATATATATCTGATGTTAGCTCAAAAGTTTGACTTGTAGTTATAGGAGTAACTTGCTTGTCAGTTGTAATGCCATTAATAACGTTAAATAGATTACTTGCCTTTGCTGTTAATTTACCTTCAAAAGAATCGCGATTTTTACTTCCTATCAGCATTATATTTAAAAAATTTGAACTTATCTTTGCATTGATTTGATAGGTGTTTTGTTTTGCTAGGTCTATATTTGCATCTAAATTATAATTATTTTGCTTAAAAACAAATGCAGATGTTATTTTTCTATTAGTCTTTGAGCTTTTTAAATTAGCTGCTTTTATATGTATTTTTTCCTTATCTTGAGTACCTTTTCCTATATTTATATTACTATTTACAATTGATATACTTTTAATATTACCATCTTTTACTGTAGTTATTCCGTATAGATTCTGGATATCGGTAGTTAAATTGTATATGGTGATTGCCTTTGGATTTGGTGCAAGTTTAATTAAAGATAAAAAAGATGGCTTAAATTCCAGTTTTTCTATGGTAATAAGATTCGATAATCCATAATTTTTATGTTCATTTTCATGTTCAAGATATAAGTCATGCACAACTACTTTCATTGGTATAAATGAAACTTTAATATTACCACTGATGTTTACTTGAGTTCCATATACTTCTTCCAATTTTTTTGCTATATAACTTTTATACTTACCATTCCAATTAATAAAGCTTGGTACAATATACAACAAAAACAACAAAGCAAAAATACTAGTTGCAACATAACGCAGAACTTTCATCATAGATTGAGCCAATCTTAAATTTTAATATTAACTTAAAGTAACTAAAATTTAGTTTTATATCATACAAAAAATAAACCTGTTTTAAAACCAATTTATAGTAAGGAATCTTCAAACAAAAAAAATTCTTAAAATTCCCGTAACTATAATGTAAAATTTCACTTGTTATATAATCAATTGACCAGCTTATGGAGAGTCTAGTAACTTACATTGTGTTTTATTACTTCAACGTTTTCAGTTGGTAGCTCTCTAATAAAACGAGAATTCCTCATTGTTTGCCACATGTTGTTAATTTCTCTTCTGCCTGAGCATGAGATATAAAGTCTCTCTTTAGCTCTTGTTATACCAACATAAGCAAGCCTTCTTTCTTCTTCTATAGCCTTGCCAGTTTTATCATCAAAAGCTCTTTGATAAGGAAAAACTCCCTCTTCCCACCCTGGTAAAAATACGCAAGAGAACTCTAACCCTTTGGCTGCATGTAAAGTCATAACATACACTGCATCATCGTTACTGATGTTATCAATATCTGTAACTAAACTGATATGCTCGAGGAAACTTACTGCGTCATCAAAATTCTTTAATGCAGATAGTAACTCTTTTATATTTTCTATGCGTGGTAACCCTGTTGCTCCTTCATTTTCTAGCATTTCCATATATCCTGATTCATCAGCTATTATTTTTGTAGCTTCAGGTAAATTTGCTAATAATTCCTTCCACGAATCTATCTTATCCAACAGGTGTTTTAGTGAAGTTTTAGTTTTGTCAGTTATTTGCTTGCTATTGATGAGTACTTTTGCTGCTTCAATAAAAGAGATGCTATTTTCTTGTGCAACGCCATATATTTTTTTTAAAGTTGTAGTGCCTATACCTCTTTTAGGTCTGTTTAGAATCCTCTCAAAAGCAAGGTCGTCGCTATTATTTGTTACAACTCTTAAATATGCGATTATATCTTTTACTTCTTGACGATCATAAAATTTTACTCCACCTACTATCCTATAAGGGATGGAGTATTTAACAAAGTATTCTTCAAAAACCCTAGTTTGAAATCCAGCTCTAACTAGTACTGCCATATCGCTAAACTTATATTCACCAAGCTTTAGTATAAATTCACTGATATATCTTGCTTCTGCCTTGCCATCCCAAAATTTCATCAAGCCAACTTTTTGCCCACCACTATTTGTTGTCCACAGAGTTTTTTTTAGCCTATCTTTATTATTATTGATTATACAAGATGCAGTAGCAAGTATATGAGGTGTGGACCTATAATTGCATTCCAAACGGATGACTTTTGCTCCTGGAAAATCATCTGAGAATTTTAAAATGTTTTCTATCTCTGCTCCCCGCCAGCTATATATAGATTGGTCATCATCACCAACGCAGCAGATATTTTGATGCTTTCGAGCAAGAAGTTGTAACCATAAATATTGCACAGTATTGGTATCTTGATACTCATCTACCATTATATATTTAAACTTATTTTGGTAATAAGACAGAACATCACTACTTTCACTAAAAATTTGTATGTTGTATAATAATAAGTCACCAAAATCTGCAGAGTTTAAAAATTTAAGGCGCTCTTGATAACTGTGATATACCGCTAATGCAGTTGTATGGGCTTGTTTAAATAGCTCATTTTCAGTGATATCTTTTGGCATTAATCCTTTTTCCTTCCATCTTTGAATAATATTTGTAATGATGCTATATTTTTCTAATGAATAGTTAGGATACATTTCATGGATGATGTTTTTCACTACTTGTATCTGATCATCAGTATTAATGATTGTAAAATTGGTCTTAAGCCCGACAACTTCTGCATGACTACGCAGGATTCTCGCCGCTATTGCATGGAAAGTACCAAGCCATATACCACTGACAGCTGTCAATTCTGAAATTCTCAAAAGCATCTCACCTGCTGCTTTATTCGTAAATGTCACAGCTAATATTTCCTCGGCAAATGCCAAATCAGACTTAATAATATGAGCTACCCTTGTTGTAATCGTTCTTGTCTTGCCAGTTCCTGCTCCAGCTAAAATAAGAGTTGGACCGTCTATATTAGTGACAGCTGCTTCTTGCTCTTTGTTAAGTAGTGATAAATAATCATTTTCCATTAATTGTGTTGATCTAAAACATTGATTTAGCTTAATTAAATTTCTGATTTTGTAAAGTTTGAAAACATCAGATCTAAGTTACTGCAAGAACTTAAAAATGCTAATGCCAATTTAGCTATATAAAATTAACATAAAGTTAGTCTCTTTGTTGTAGAATTAGTGATATTGGTTAATATATTAAGGTAATAATATGACTAGTAAGTGTAATGGTGAAATCAAGTTAAAATGGAGTGATGGTCAAGAAATAGGTTGTCGTTATAGTAGAACAGATAGTAGTAGAAAATGTTTTCCTGTAATATTGGAGACACTAGACGGTAATGAGGTTGCAATTTATCCTACAAGCTCATATCATTTTGAAAGTGATGGACAATTTCAAAAGTTTGATATTAAATACATGTCCTTTTTTCCTACAAATCCATATAGAGATTATTTTTTAAAAGTAGAAAAAAATAATCAAGATGAACTTAATCTGTCTGTTTGGATAAAAGATTCTGAAGGCATGGATAGATATAGAATCAAAGTAGAAGAATGCGACATAAAAAAGATAGGGAAAATTGATCTTAAAAAATATGCTAATACCGAAGAACCACAAATCTTTATAAGACAAGAAGAAGGATCAAAAGTTGCGTATTTATACGACATTCATGATAATAAAATAGGAAGCTTAACTAATAGTACTATAGCTATGCATTATACATCTGATAATAAAAATGATTATGCACACTCTTATGATTATTATCCTAATGGAGGAATTAGTACAGGCTTTCACACACAAGATCTCCCAGATGGAGAAATTTCTATCAGAAAGGTAGATGGTAAATATCAAATACATACAGGCGAAGGTAACCATGGGCATAAGGCTTTTGTTGAGGGTCTTGAAGGTATTATTATAAATTATGATAAATTGGATAAAATAATGGAAAAACAAAATCCATATTGTCAAATCGAAGCTTTATGCAAAGAACTTGATACAACAAGTATGGCCTTGTCAGGAACTAATCATCCATGTGCAAGTAATATTTCATCTTATAGTGCTTTAATTTATGATGATCAAACAGCATATGATGCTAGTGCATATCAGCTTATAGCTTAGGGCTTACATAATTTTATATTAATGGAGTAATTTATGAAAAAAAACCTCAATGTAAAGCATCACAAGTAGTGTATAACTTAGTGGAAGTTAGAGCGCTCTAACTTCTGCTCTTACATTTTTTCCTTGCACCTGCTGCATGCCTGATGTGCTGTGTTGAGTTTATCATTAGCCACTCTCACAACTGCCAAAGTATTGAATGCAAAATACCGGCTTTATCCCTTCCTTCTCGCCACCCATTTTCTTATCGATCCATCTTACCATCTGTTTTTGTTTAATACACCACTATTATCATATAATCTAATCAATGGTAATTGGTTAGCTACTACTCTTTTCACTATCTTCTTTATCTTTTGGCTCATTTTCATTAGGCTTTGATTGATCTTGATCTACTTTAGTTGCTTTAGCTTGTTTGCTTGATGCCTTGCTTAAAACTTCAGATATAGCGGATTTTAGGACTTTTATTTCAACTTTAGGAGCTATTTCAATTGAAAAAGTTGAATTTGCTGCATCAACTTTATTAACTACCCCCATTATACCACCAGAGGTAACAACTTTGTCTCCACGTTTAATAGCGTCTAGGACTTTATTGTGTTCTTTAAGCTTTTTTTGTTGTGGTCTAATAATTAAAAAATAAAATACAACAAATATTAAAACCAAAGGAATAAAGCCAGCAAGAGATGTACTTATACCTGAAGAACCTACACTTTCTGCAGCAAAAGCCTTAGAATTAAACATAACTAAATAAATTTTTAAAATGACCAGTCTATTTATGAAAAGAATAATGTCAAGTACATTTTTATTTGAATAGACCTCTTTCGAAATTTGTTTGTGAGAGGCAAGTGATAGGAGCCTACGGAACGGAGTGTATTAGATATACATGAGGATTTGAGTACCGGAGTGACAAAGCAATTGTCCGCAGAAGTAGAATTTCAAAAGAGGTCTAATAAAACTCATTGCCATAAGTATCAACCTATTATACTCTTTAGTTGTTACTTAAATTTATAAAAACATGCTTGAAACAGTGTTTATTAATGTCTCTTCTAATTTAAG
Organism: Anaplasmataceae bacterium; assembly: GCA_031546805.1. GTDB lineage: Bacteria > Pseudomonadota > Alphaproteobacteria > Rickettsiales > Anaplasmataceae > Mesenet. The sequence goes on along the minus strand of JAVBJW010000068.1, from coordinate 3,560 downwards.
TTCCTTTTTAAAGGCTACTATAATTGTTGTTGGGTTATTCGAGGGCTCTGAAGATTTAAATGATGTTACATTTTTAAAAGAGCAAAAACAACAAATCTTCTATCATATAAAAAATTTCGGTAATTTTACTGGGAAATTTGGTGAGTTTTTACCAGTAACAATACAAAATAAAGATAATAGTGATCAGTTGATATTGATAGTAGGTCTTGGTAAAAAAGACGAATGGAATGATAATAAAGCATTAAGTATTGGAGGTATAGTATACTCTAAGCTTCAAGAAATGAAATTAAAGCAAGCTGTAATTTTTATAAGTGGTGATAGTTTTAGTGCAAATATTGCATATGGGGCGTTTTTACGTAGTTTTAAGTTTAACAAGTATATTACCAAAACAAAAGAAGAGATAATAGATCTAGAAAAAATTACAGTTTTGGTAGAGAATAAGCACTTAAACGATGTTCAAAACTTATATAACAATTTAATTGAAGAAGGGCATGGTGTCTTTTTGGCACGCTCTCTTGTTAGTGAACCACCAAATATATTGTACCCTGAATCATATGCTCAGGAAATAAAAAAAGAGCTCTCTAAATTTGGTTTAGAGGTAGAGGTTTTTGGCGAAGATTACATGCTACAAAATGGTATGGGTGCTTTACTTGGAGTTGGTCAAGGAAGTGCAAAAAGATCAAGGTTAGTAGTAATAAAATGGAATGGAGCATCTAAGGACCGAAAACCAGTTGCGTTTGTTGGTAAAGGTATAACATTTGACACTGGTGGTGTTTCCATTAAACCTGCACGTGGAATGTGGGAAATGAAATATGATATGGCAGGTTCTGCTGCAGTAGTAGGTACCATGCGCGCTTTGGCTGGACGTAAAGCTAAAGTAAATGCAATAGGAGTAGTTGCACTTGCAGAAAATGCAATAGGTGGAAATGCTCAAAGGCCAAGTGATATAGTAACTTCAATGTCTGGACAAACTATTGAGGTATTAAATACTGATGCTGAAGGAAGGTTGGTACTTGCAGACGCTCTTTGGTATACACAAAAGATGTATTCACCTCAAATTATGGTTGATTTAGCGACCTTAACTGGAGCTGTTGTAGTTGCGCTAGGGAATAATCAATATGCTGGATTATTTTCAAATAATGAAGATTTAGCAAATAACTTACTAAATTCAGGAAATGAAGTTAGTGAAAAATTATGGCAATTGCCATTGAGTGAAGAATATAATAAAATGATCGATTCGCCAGTTGCTGACATGCAAAATATTTCAACATTAGGGTCAGGTGCAGATAGTATTACAGCTGCTCAGTTTTTACAGCGTTTTGTTAATGATACCATTTGGGCTCACTTAGATATTGCTGGTACAGCTTGGAGTAAGGAAGATACAAGTATATGTCCAAAGGGAGCAACTGGCTTTGGTGTCAGGTTATTAAATAGGTTTGTTGAAAAATACTACGAAACAAAATAAAACTCTACTCTATGCTTACAAAAAAGATTAGGTTAGGGATATTAATTTCCGGTAGGGGTTCTAATATGCAGGCTCTGATAAATGCTTGCTTAGATAGTGATTTCCCAGCTCAAGTTGCATGTGTTATTTCAAACAATATCAACGCAAAAGGGATATTATTTGCTAAAGATTCTAATATTCCAATTTTTACTGTGCAAAACAATCCTTTAGATACAAATGAAATTAACAACATACTGTGCAGTTATAATGTTGATTTAGTTTGTCTTGCAGGTTTTATGAAAATACTGAGTGCTGACTTCTTGAAAGCGTGGGAAAACAGAGTGATTAATGTTCATCCTTCTTTATTACCGGCGTTTAAAGGCTTAAATGCACAAGAGCAAGCATTAAAGGCAGGTGTTAAAGTGGCAGGATGTACTGTACACTATGTCACTCCTGAGATTGATACAGGTCCTATAATTATTCAAGCAGCAGTTCCAATACTACAAAACGACGACGTAATGGCGATATCTGAGCGTATCTTAAAAATGGAACATGTATGTTACACTCGTGCTGTAAAATTAATTGCACAAGATCAAATCAAGCTAAAAGATAATATCGTAATATCGAATGAAGCATTAGGGTATTGGCTAGAATCTTTTTAAATCCACTACACTTTGAAAAACTAAGGAATAGGAGTAAGAGTGAGATATAAACAAATCAAAAAACTAAAGGATGAGGAATTTCGATGATTGAAGGGAGTAAAACGCAGTACATTCAACAAAATGGTAGAAATTTTAATAGAAGAGGAGAGGAGGAAAGCCAAATAAACAGGGTATGAATTGCCATGGAGAAAAGAGCTCTTAAAAAGTGATGTAGAATATGAGGTTTTAGTGATTGATGCAACAGAAACACATGTAGAAAGGCCAAAAAAAGCAAAAACGATTTTATTGAGGAAAGAAGAGAAAGCACAGTATAAAAACACAGATTATTACGGAAAAAGAGAGCAAAAAAAATAGATCCCATGCGAAATAAGAGGAAGCAATCTGTAACTAAAATAATGAGAAGATCAAACCAAAAAGCTATTAAAAAGCAAGCCTCAAGTTGACAATTCAAGCAATAATATTAAACCTCATATTTCTGAAAATTACGGTAAACATGAGATTAAATATCTTTATCTCCCTAATTTGTACTAAACAAGACATAATCTGAAGATTTAAAGAAGTAAGATCAAAAAATAGAACTTATAAAAAACTCCATATGTGCATTATTAAAACAACATAAAAATTTGATGGAAAGTTTTAAACTTTTGCTAACTATTCCAGGTATTGGGAAAGATTCAGCAATAGCTATTTTAGCTGAAATTTATGACATAAGTTATTTTAAAAATGCAAAGCAACTAGCTGCATATGCAGGAGTTACACCAAAAAATATAATTTCTGGCTCTTCTGTACGTGGTAAATCTCGTTTAAGTAAGATAGGGTCAAAGTTATTACGTTGTGCTCTTTTCTTTCCTGGAATAGTAACTAAGAATCACAATTCTATAGTTATGGCTTTTTGCAAAAAACTAAAAGATAGAGGCAAACACAACATGGCTATTGTTGGAGCAGCAATACGTAAGCTTCTTCATATTATTTTTGGTGTTTTAAAGTCAAAAAGTGCTTTTAACCCATCTTTTTTGTCATTTTCTTGTTGACATATGAGACAGCATCTTAAAAACTATTATAACCGCTTTAACCTAGAAAAGAAATATGATCGTAGTTTATTCTTGGCTGGTAGAGAACTTCAATCTGCTGAACTAAATGAACTCCAAGACTATGCTCTCTCTACGCTTAAAGGTATAGGGAATGCAATATTTAGTGATGGTGATATTATAGCTGGAGCAAATTGTATAATAGACACTGAATCAGGCAAAGTTACTCTTGAATCAGGAAAGATCTATCTTCGTGGTTGTATCAGAGAAGTAGAAGCATCAGAATTTACTATTCCAATTAATACTAAAGTTCGTATTGGGGTTTATTATACTGAACTCACAATTACAGAATTAGAGGATATGAGTCTTCGAGACCCTGCTGTTGGTACATCAAGAAGTAGGTGCTGCAAGACTAAAAAACTTGGA
>JAVBJW010000052.1:0-24546 GCA_031546805.1 Anaplasmataceae bacterium | reverse complement strand
GTCTCTCCAGACTGGTACTCTCTTTATACCATATACTTTCTCAACCATGGAAGCATAAATTTGCATCTTTTTGAAAGTTTTTGCATTTTTTTCTGTTTGTTGTTTATGGGGCTTTTTGGGTTCTTTCTCTTATGAGCGAATTTTGAAAAATATACTATTGAACAGTAATGCAGGTAGGCATATTAATGGAGTTTTAGAAAACTGCTTCGGTACTTGACGTATATTTTAGGATCAGAGGTAAATTTTAACAACTTAGCAGAATTTTACAAGAGGTCTAATATTTTTTTAAACATGTGCGTTTATTGAAAGATATAACATATTTAAAATACTAAATTAATGAAGGTATTATGCTATCTGATAATATTACTAAACATCACTTCTTGTATTCCTCATAAAGGTTACATGCATAGCAGCCAGCATATAAAAAAAGAAGTGGCTGACGATTTTTGTTTTACAGATGATCAGGAAATTAGAAAAGAAGCAATTCAACAAAATAAGATCAATAGTAATGAGCCCATAATTCCTAATATTATCAATGTTCCTTTGTACTTTCCTATACCAGATGAAAGTGATAAGCTCATCTCTGTTAACATTAGTAGTTCTATACCGATCATAGATTTACTGATGGAAATTGGTAGATTAGCTGATCTTAATCTTGATATAGATCCTAAAATTTCTGGCAATATCATTCTAAAACTTAAAGACAAGCCTATAAATGAAGTACTACAAAATATAGCAAAAAGTGCTAAAATACGTTACAGCAAACATGGGGATGTATTTAGAATTGAGCGAGATTTGCCATATGTACGTAACTATTATATAGATTTTATAAATATTCAACGCTCTATAAAAAGCAGCTTTACAATTAACAATAAGATTATCAGTAATACTGGAGATAATGTTACTACTAGTGGCTCAGATAATACGATCAAGTCCCAGTACGATGGGGATTTGTGGTTCTCTTTAGAGAGAAATTTAAACGCTTTAATTGATATAAATGGAACAAGTGATGATGAATTTTATTCAACTAATAGAGAGGCCGGTATTGTCACTTTAAACGCCAGAGAAGGCATTCATAGGGCAGTGGAAGAATACATCAATAAAGTAAAAGAGCTTACCTCATCTCAAGTTATGATAGAAGCAAAGATAGTAGAAGTAACTTTAGATGATATGTACCAATCTGGTATTGATTGGGAAAATTTAAGCTATATGAGAGGATCAAATTCTGAAATTATCCAACAAGCTAAAACTTTAATCTTAAATGATTTTGACCTTGAAAGCGTTGTTAAAACTTTAAATAAATTTGGCGTATCGAAAGTGATTTCAAGCCCAAGATTACATGCTCTCAATAATCAACAGGCGGTCATGTCTTTTACTAAAAATCATGTTTATTTTACTGTTGATATTCAAAAAAGTATCACTCCTAATAATAAAGAAGATTTTTCAATACTGAGTAAAAAGAACAGTATGCCTATAGGTATAATACTTACAATTCAACCAAGTATAGATGTTATAACTGAAGAAATCTTTATGAATGTACATCCTATTCTATCGAGAATAAATGGTTATGTGAAAGATCCTGGTACTGAATATGCTGCACAAAAAAGCAAACTTAACATAAGTAGTGATATACCAATTGTTGAAGTTCGAGAAATTGACTCAATGTTAAAGATTAGAAGTGGTGAAGTAATGGTGATAGGTGGCTTAATTGAACATAGAAATGTAAAAAATAGTACAAGTGTGTTAAAAAAAATAGATAAAAACACTAAAACAGTAGAAACTGTAATTTTTCTTAAAGCTACAATAATACCATCATTTGGCTTACTTGGTGCAGATGATATCAGTCTTTACTTAGATAACAACTATTAAAAAACAGTAAGATAATATTAAAATATTATAAATATTAGTAAGCTGTTAAACCAAAATTCATGAGAAGTACCTATAAGTATATTATGTAAATTTAACTAGAGTAAATAATTATGCATGGGGGGATACAAGCAGGAGCTACTAATATATCGAACAGTAGTCCTTCTGATGAATCAGATAATGAACCAGGAATTAGCCGCAAGTCATCAGACTCTGGTATTGATTCTCCAAAATTATGTTTAAGTGATACTGATCAAGCAACGCTACCTGATGAAATATGCGATTTACTTAGATCTTATTCACAATATCTAAACGCTGATTATGCTAAAGAAAACAACAGTCCTCATACACTAAAAGAACTGATTGTTAATGCAAGATACGGTGATGATGAAGATAGCTTGCTTCACACGTTAATTGATAAAAATGCAACAGAAGAAGCAATTAACTTTCTAATAGAGCAAGGCATTGATATTAATTTACAAAATAAATATGGAGTTACTCCGCTCCATCTAGCAGTAAAAAAAGAAAATATAGCCTTGACCAGGAGTTTGGTTAATGCAGGAGCTAATACCAATGTTTTTAATAGATCTTGTTACGGTGCAACACCACTACATATAGCTACAGCTAATGGAAATTTGGAAATAGTAAAAATACTTATAGAGCAAGGAAATGCAGATATCAATTCGTCTCATAAAAGTGAACGTTTTCAAGGACCATCTCCTATTCATTCAGCTATAGTTTGTGCTAATGACAAATATCCAAAGCGTAAGCAAGGATGCTTAAAAGTAACAAAATATCTGATAAAGCAACCACAATTTGAAGTTAATGCTCAGGATCATGATGGTAAAACAGCCCTACACTATGCAGTTCAAGACGGTAATATTGATGTAGTGAAGCTTTTACTAACTGCACAAAATATCAATCCATTTATTAAGGATAACGAAGGTAAAACACCTTTTGATTATGCTAGAGAAAAAAGAGAAGTATTAGAAGCACTAATTAAAGCGCAATATAGGTACGGTGATGCTAAAATTAATTTTTTTCACTTAGCTGTTAAAAATAATCATATTGATGTGGTTAAGTATTTGATAGAAGAGCAGAAGCTTGAAGTTGACTTTGTAGATTGTCAGAGTTCAACACCATTGCATGTTGCAGCAATGGAAGGTCACGTTGATATTGTAAATTACCTAATTGTAAAAGGTGCTGATGTAAATCATATGTCACGATTTGGGCATACAGCAATGATACTTGCTACAAGCTGTATTCTAGATAATGAACAAAATTGCTTACAAGTCATAAAATCATTAGTAAAAAATAAAGCTGATATTAATCTTGTTTATAGAAATGAAGAATCATTCAACCAGCAGTCAGCATTACACTTTGCTGTTCAACATTTTATTATCAATAACAATCAAGACTCCTTAGACATAATTTTATATCTATTATCCCAACCTAAACTAAATATTAATATTAAAGATGGTTTTGGTAAAACGGTTTCACATTGTGCTCAAGGACCAATTTTAGATGTTTTAAATATTAGATGTAATTACGATGAGCAAATTTCACGTTGCAACAAAAAAAGCTCAACTTTTGGTTGCTTGGCTTTATTGGTAGCTAATTTTTTATTGATTGGACTGTATGTCCGTAGTAATTTCTTACAAGAAGCGGTAATAAATATAACTCAAGATAGTCATTATATATATGCTGCTTTTATGCTAGGAGTGAGCATATTGATTGGTGCTGGTTTTATAAGACACAACTATATTACTAAAAAATCAATAGAGAAAGATTTCAACCATCAAATTTTAAATACACCCTTAAAGGACAAGAGTGATAACCGAATTGATGTTGAAGCTACATTAAGTGACACAAAAGTAGAAAATGATTTAGTAGAGTCACAACTAATAACTTAACCTGGTTATAGCAGCTTTAGTTTTGGATGTGTTGGTACTCATTGACAGTAAATTTCAGAGGTATTATACCTGCTGCACTTATTTTGATATTTGATAAAGTAAAGGTTAATTTTACTGAATAAACTGCAGTGTTGATTATAGCTCCTCTATCAATTTCTTGTGCTTTAAAGACAACAATAGCGCTGTTAGAATAAGTTAAGGGTTCAAATATCAATTTCACTGATTCAACAATTATAACTCGTCTTGTATCCAATTTATACTTTAGTATTGGGCTTGTAATATTGCTAGAATTTATATTTTCTTTAAAATTTAAGTAAATTTTCCTTGCAGAGTTGTTCTCAATAAAGTTCATTTGATACGATAACTCATTATAATCATAAGATTCGTATGTTTCTACATATTTTTTTATAAGATATCTAGATAGAGAAGTTTGTTCACTTTCCTTATTACTAACACTAAGCTTCTTTATAATAGTAAATTCATCGCTATTACGCTCAGTATATTTAATAAAAATAAAATCCTTTCTTAGTGGAAATAATAAATATAAATTTAATGACACTGAACATAGACACAAAAAAGTAAATGATACTATCAATGTCAACCATGCTCTTTCTGTTATACAAAATAAATATTTATGACAATACCACTGAATTGCATCATCAAAATATTTACCTTGCTTTATCGAAGCTATTAATGAATTTTGCTTATTATCCATATATTAATCTATACTAAATTCTATGTACTATCAAATATATAAGTATAATCTTAAATTTGATTAAGTAAAACTATCAACAACAGCCATCTAAAAAAGCAAATGATCAATTTAAAACTCAGAGGTCTATTTTTGATCATTATTTGTTTTTTAACTTTCTATGTGTTATAACCTTCACTAATTTAGTAATAAATAATTAACGTGAGAATTTATAATCTTTTATTCATTTTATTTTCTCTTATCTATTACACAGATTCTCATGCTACACATCTTATAAGAGACAGTGAAACTGAATCTATAATACAAGAATTAGTAGAGCCTTTATTTAAAGCAGCAAACGTTGATCCTAATTTAGTAAAGGTTTTTATTGTAAATGATAAAGTATTAAATGCTTATGTTATCGATAATAATAATATTTTTATCAATTTGGGACTCATTCAATATTCAACGAAACCTTATCCAATGCTTGCGATTATTGCACACGAGCTTGGCCATATAGCTGCAGGACATGTACTACAGAGAGGTAATAATATCAATAATGCTACATTAGGAGTGTATACAAGTTATTTGCTGGGGATAATTTCAGCTATAACAGTTGATCCAGAGGTTGGAAAAGCACTAATAGAAGGCGGTAGTCACTTAGGAGAAAGAGTGTTTTTAAATAGCAATCGCATTCAAGAAGAAGTAGCTGATCAGTATGCTTTAAAATATTTAGATGATGCTGGTTATAGTAATACTGGAATGCAGAATGTTCTGAACTACTTTAGCAAATCTGAGCATTCATCAATTGACCAATATTCTCTGACACACCCACTTAGCAGCAGGCGGTTACTTTATGTGCAGAATTATCAAGTTAAAAATGATATATTACCTATATCTGTTGATAAGTTAAATAGATTTAAGCGCTTAGTAGTAAAACTAGATGCCTTTTCTAGTCCTATTAATATTCTGCTAGATAAATACCTGGATGAATCAAATTTATCTAGGTATGCGCGTGCTATTATTTATTACAGACAGTCTAAAATAGAAGAGTCTATAAGACAACTTGACTTATTAATTAAAGACTTTCCTAAAGACCCATATTTCCATGAACTAAAAGGTGAAATCTTCTACAAAGTTGGCAAAATAGATGAGTCCATAATAAGTTATGAGCAATCACTATCTTTATCTCGAGGTAATAATACCTTGATCAAGCTACAGCTATCACAGGCGTTATTACTTAGTGACCCAAAAAGGGCAGTTTTTTACTTAGAGCAAGCTACTCATGAGGAAAAAAATAGCCCATTCATTTGGAAGCAACTTGCTATAGCTTATGGACGTAGTGGTAATATTGGTATGTCATATTTTGCCTTAGCAAAAAAAGCATTTATTGAAACTAACCTGAGCGAGCTTAAAAAATATTCTAAACTAGCAATAAAAAATTTACCTCAGAGCAGTCCCTACTTGTTACAAGTAGATGATATGATTAAGCATAGTTTTAAAATATAGCTCTAAAATATAGAATTTTAAAGCTTTCAATTGACAGAAGAGTAAAAAGAACATAATAGGCAACTTTTCTCGTTCAGATACCAAATAAAATTTGGGAGATTAAAATAGCTGTATAATGAATTTCAAGACAGGTTCTAATATAATAGTTGATTAACTCAAGATTTTTACCTTTTTTTTATAACTCTCGATTTCGTCTTGATTTTGCAGATTTTCTACAAAACTATCTGATTTACTTTGCTTATCTTTATACTCTTCAGCTGTGTCCATAGCTTGTTTTTTAGTTGTAATATTTGGCCATTTTTTTGAATATTCAGCATTGAGATTGTGAAAAAATTTTAGTGTTTTTTGTTCTGTCGTTAATAGATTATCATCTCGATCTAAAATATCTCTTACTCCATCGTCAGTTACAATAGCATCTATTGGACATTCTGGTATGCATACTCCACAATCAATACACTGATCTGGATCGATAATAAGCATATTTTCTCCTTCATAAAAACAATCAACAGGACATACCTCGACGCAGTCTGTATATTTACATTTTATGCATTTTTCTGTAACGAAATGTGTCATATAAATGTTAAATAAAATAACTTATTACCATAAGGTATACTTTGTCAGCATATAATTCAAGATTTTTTACTATTTCAAATTGAAAAGTAAAACTTAGTCCATTCTTTCAAGCTAATGTTCTATGCTTCTTATAGACTTATAGCAGTTATTTTTAGTGCGTTTAACACTTTTTTAACTAAATTACCAGCGGTGATATTAAAATGCTCATATAATTCCTTATATGGAGCAGAACAACCAAAACCATCCATACCGATAAAGATCCCATCCTGACCTATATACTTATGCCATCCTAAACTACTTCCTGCTTCAACAGCAACTTTTATACTATTGTTACTTAAAATTTCTGACTTGTATTCATTGCTTTGCTCATCAAAAAGCTGCCAACACGGTATAGATACAACTCTTGTTCCAATTCTCTTTTGTTGCAGTATGTTTCTAGCTTGAATAGCAATCTCAACTTCTGAACCAGTTGCAAATATAGTGACGTCTAAACTCCCTTCGTGTTGTAGCAAAATATACGCACCAAATTGAGAAGAGTTATCTTTTTGATAAGATCCATCATGTACATAACTTAAATTTTGCCTTGATAGTACAAAAATGGATGGAGAGTTTTTTAGGTTCAAAGCAATATCTAAAGATTCTAGCACTTCTAGTGCATCAGCTGGCCTAAAAACATAAAGGTTTGGGATTGCCCTTAGAGAAGCAAGATGCTCTACTGGTTGGTGAGTTGGTCCATCTTCACCAAGACCAATGGAATCATGAGTCATTACATATATTACTTGTTGTTTCATTAAAGCTGACAAGCGTATTGCTGGGCGGCAATAATCAGAAAATACTAAGAACGTACCTCCATATGGTAACATTCCACCATGAAGTGCAATGCCATTCATACATGCTGCCATTGCGTGTTCTCGCACTCCGTAATGAAGATAAGAACCATTAAAATCATTTTTATTTATTACTTTCATATGCGGATATTTTGTGCAATTTGAGTCAGTTAAATCAGCAGAGCCACCTATAAGTTCTGGCATAATTTTTGTTAACTCTTCCATCACTCTACCAAAAGAACGTCTGGTTGCTTCGTTTGGCTTAAAGTTATGAATTTGCTTTTTTAAATCTTCTAATATCTTTTGTACATCAGAAAGCTCAGTACCGTCTATAATTCTTTTTAACTCATCATTGGAGTTAAGCTTTTCATTATATTCTATATAACCCATCTTTGCTCTTTCAGCTGTTTTTCTCCACGCGTCTAATATATCTTGTGGAATCACAAATGGTTCATAGTGCCAGTTTAAAGCCTTGCGCATTTCTAGCACTTCACTTTCTTTAAAAGGCCCACTATGTGCAGAAGATTTGCCAGCACGTTCTGGTACAAATTTACCAATAATAGTTTTACAGCGAATAATGGAAGGTTTATCAGAGCTACGTGCTTTTTTTATAGCGTTAGAAATTGCGGCAAAATCATGACCATCGATACTTTCTACATTCCAGCCGTATGAGAGGAAACGAGCAGTGATATTGTCTGATGATGCTAAATTCGTTTCACCATCTATTGATATATTATTATCATCAAAAAGAGCAATGAGTTTATTTAATTTTAAATGTCCAGCAAGTGATGCTGCTTCAGAACTTATACCCTCCATTAAGCAGCCATCACCTAATATTACATAAGTATAATGATCAACTAAATCTCTGCCAAAACGTGCTCTTAAAACCGCTTCAGCTATTGCCATGCCAACTGAGCAGGCAAAACCTTGTCCTAATGGTCCTGTAGTTACTTCCACTCCTGGTGTTAATCCATACTCTGGGTGGCCTGGAGTTTTAGAGCCTAGTTGCCTAAAATCCTTCAGTTCACTCACATCTATGTAACCAGTGAGGTATAAGATAGAATATAACAGCATTGAACCGTGACCGTTTGATAAAACAAACCTATCTCTATTAAACCAATTTGGATCATTTGGATTGTGACGCAAAAACTCTGCAAATAAAACAGTTGCAACATCTGCCATTCCAAGAGGCATACCAGGGTGCCCTGATGCAGCTTTTTGCACAGCATCAACAGATAAAAACCTTATGGCATTTGCCATATTAAAATAATTACTGCTCATTAGTCTTAACTATTAAAAATCTGATTTAAGTTTTCAATGTTAATAAATCAACAGGTTTAAGACAATATTTTTGTGCATTTATAAATTGAATTCAGAGGTACTTGGAACAGCATCTAATGGAGAAGTTGAAAAGCTTGGATTAGTAATAGCAGTTTTGTTTTTTCTAGTTACTAAAGTATTGTTGTTCAGATGTGTATCAGAATTATTATATAATACTCTAATCGGTAATACAACAAATATTATTGTTATCATCACACCAGTTATAAAGGCAGTGGCTATTTTCAGGCCAAGAAGGTAGCTACAGATAGCTCCTATAATCAATGGCAATGTAAGTGCCATGCAGACACATAAGACTTTATGATTATAAAATAATTTTTTATAGTTAGTAGTAAGACCTGTATTATTAAAAGTATGGATGTGAGTAGGTCTATTAATATTAATTGGTGTAAGAAGTTTAATTATATCTATATTCTTTTTTATTTGAGCACAATCTAATGGTGTATTGCGAAAACAATCTTTGATCTTAGTATTAGCTTTTAAATTTACAAAAAATGTGGCCATATCTAAATTATTATTTATTACTGCAATATGTAGAGGTGTCCTTTTTTGGTGGTCTTTTGTGTTAATCTCAGCTCCTGCATTCATAAGCAGCTTGACCATATTTATGTTATTTTTTATGATTGCAATATACAAAGTTGTCTGGCCATTGATATCTTTTATATTAACGTCAGCACCTACCTTTATAAGGAGCATAGCCATATGTATATTGTTATCAAAGATGGCAACGTGCAGAGCAGTACAACCTTCGTCATTAACTTCATCAACATTTGCTCCTATATTTATAAGTAACCTCACAGTTTCTTCATTATTACGAAGGACAGCTATATGTAAGGCTGTGCTGCCCAACCAATCTTCTTCATCAATATAGGCACCTTTATTTACAAGTAGTTGAATAATATATGTATTATTACCCGCAGCAGCAAGGTGCATAGGAGTATATTGAAGACAGTCTCTTTCATGAACACTAGCTCCTTCTTCTATGAGAAGGTTGATAACGTCTATATCGTGATTAAGGACTGCACAATGCAAAAATGTACGATTGTATTGATCTAGTGTATCAAGTGTTATATTGTGCCCGCTAAGTAATTCATTAAGTTTCTGGCTTAATTCTTTTTCGTTTAAATCGTAATCATGTGCAATTTTACATATTTTATTATAGTATTCGGTGTGTTCAGCTATATACATGCTAACTCCTTTACAATTTTTGTTATACTATAATTAGTATAAAAATTGTCAATTGAAAGAGGTATAATTTCTACTTGCTCACTGTTACTGCAAGATGTATGGTAATTCATATGAAGTTTAGAAAATGAGGTTTTATGAAATTTACTTTGTCAAGTCTTCCATATGAAGAAAATGCACTAGAGCCTTATATATCATCTAAAACTATGAGTTTTCATTATGGAAAGCACCATAGAGGTTATGTTGATAAGCTTAATTTGTTGTTGCAGAATACAGAGTATGAAGAGCAATTAAGCACTGGAAGCGAGGAGGAGTTAAAGACTTTGATAAAAAAAACACATAACAATAGTTCTAAAGCTCCAATATTCAACAATGCAGCACAAGTTTGGAATCACACTTTTTACTGGCATTCGATGAAAAAGAATGGTGGTGGCAAACCACAGGAGGAAAGTCTAATTGAGAAAAAAATTCATGATGATTTAGGAGGAATTGATAAATTTACTGAGGTCTTTTCTGACTACGGTGCTAATCAATTTGGTAGCGGTTGGGTATGGTTAATTTTGGAAAATAATAGATTGAAGATTGTTAAGACTTCAAATGCAGAACTTCCACTATTTGGACAAATTCCTCTCTTAGTTATGGATGTTTGGGAACATGCATATTATCTTGACTGTCAAAACCGTCGTATTGATTATATATCAATCTTTCTTAAGCATTTAGTTAATTGGGGCTTTGCTAATAGCAATTTAGAGAAGGCACTTAATTAGTACTTTTTTAAGAATCTCAAGAAAAAGCCTTGAAATAGAGGCAAGTAATGTATATATAAGCTTTATAACTTTGCGTAATTACGTAATTATTAAAATCTTAAAAAAAATTTAAGGGAGAGTCGAAATGTCAAGTTTAGAGATGTTAGATGATAATGTATTAATTCAACCTCTTGATGAAGCAGAGGGAAAGTCTGGTAGTATTATAGTACCGGATTCAGCAAAGAAAAAACCAACAAAAGGTAAGGTTATAGCTGTTGGTCCTGGAGCTCGTAGTTCGCAAGGAGATCGCATGGCTTTAACTGTTAAAATTGGTAATGAAGTTTTCTATCGTCAATGGGCTGGAACAGAGGTTGAGGTTAGTAATAATAAGTATGTTGTTATGAAGGAATCTGATATACTTGCTATTATAAAATAGTAAGTTTGTTTTCTGTAGTATTTTATTTAAGATGTTCATAATTAAAACATTTTAGATAAGATCATCGAAATAATTATAATCTTATTTTGTTTAATTTTGTATTAAAAAAGGAGTAATAAAATGACTACTATCATAGTATCGGGAGAGGACTTGCTAAAGTCTGTATGTAATGCTGCACTAGTTCTTGATGAATCAGTTGGTTGTACTATAGGACCAAAAGGATTGACAGTGGCAATTAGTAAGCCATACGGTGCAGCAGAGGTCACAAAAGATGGCTATAAAGTGGCGAAAAGTATAAAGCTTAAAGATCCAAAATTAGCTGCAGTAATGAGTATAATTATTCAAAGTGTTTTACAGTGTAATGATAATGTAGGTGATGGTACAACAACATGTTGTATATTAACTATTACGCTAATAACCTTAGCTATTAATTATATTAGAACTGGCGCTAAACCTGCTAACGTTATTAAAGGGATGTCTATTGCGGTAGCTATAGTATTTGAACATTTAAAAAATATGTCACGTAATGTTCCTTTAGAAGATGAAGGTGTGGTTGTACAGGTAGCAACAATTTCTGCAAATGGTGACAAAAATATAGGTAATAAAATTGCTGAGAGTTTCAAAAAAGTTGGTAAAGATGGTATTATTACTATTGAAGAGAGCAAAGGATCTGAGGAATTAGAGATTGTAGAAACTAAAGGTATGCAGTTTGATCGTGGTTATCTTTCTCCTTATTTTATTACAAATAACGAAAAAATGGTAGTTGAATTTGATGATCCTTATGTATTAATCACAGATAAAAAGATAAGTACTATACAGCCTTTATTACCTGTTCTTGAGGCGGTGCTCAAATCTGGAAGGCCACTGTTTATTATTGCAGAAGACGTTGAAGGAGAAGCATTAACTACATTAGTGATAAACAAATTGCGTGGTAGCTTCAAAGTTGCTGCTGTAAAAGCCCCAGGATTTGGAGATAGAAGAAAAGAGATGCTTGAAGATATAAGAATTTTATCTGGTGCACGGCATGTAATTAGTGATGAACTAGCAATTAAGATGGAAGATCTTACTCTTGAAGACCTAGGAAGAGTTAAAAACGTTAAAATCACTAAAGATAATACTATAATTGTTAGTGATAAAGATAAAAATGATTCAGACATACAAAATCGTATCAATCAGATTAAGGAGCAAATTCAAGCATCTACCTCTGATTATGATAAAGAAAAATTAAAAGAACGTTTAGCAAAACTTACAGGTGGTGTTGCGGTATTAAAAGTTGGTGGTGCAACTGAAGTAGAAGTAAAAGAACGTAAAGATAGGGTAGAAGATGCTTTACATGCAACAAGAGCTGCGATTGAAGAAGGAATAGTTGCAGGTGGTGGTGGTGCATTATTTTATGCTGCTTCTGCTCTTAAAGACTTAAAAGATGAAAATCAAGATATACAAGCAGGTATTAATGTTGTAAAAAAAGCTCTAAGCGCACCGATTACACGTATAATTAAAAATTCTGGTGAAGAATATTCTGTTATTTTGGATCATTTATCGAAACAGAATGATCAGAACCTTATTTATAACGTTGGAATCATGGGTTATTCTAATGCCTTTGAGTCTGGTGTGATTGATCCACTCAAGGTAGTTAGAGTTGTTCTTGAAACTGCAATATCTGTTGCTAATGTACTTATTACTACTAATGTACTTGTTGTTGATGAACCAAATAAAGATGAAAACAATAATTCTTCAGCTGGCATGGGTATGGATGGAGGATACTAATATTTTATATTAAGGAAGAACAAGTACAATTGTACTTGTTCTTATCTTTACCATTCAGTATGAGTTAATGTCTGATTAGGGATTTTATTAAATTTGATTTTACGTTTCGTGTAATTTTTGAAAATGATATACACTTAAGAGTTTTTATTTTGTGTTAGTAATTCAAATTTGAAGGTTACTTATTTTATTTTTAAACTATCTTGTTGAATTATTATATTTATACTCATTCATTTGTGTCAAAAGTATATTTATTACTTCTCTTATAGGCTTTTCTTTATCTACCATACCAACACTTTGTCCAGCCATAAGAGAGCCATTTTCAATGTCTCCGTCGATCACTGCTTTCTTCAAAGCTCCAACCCAAAACTTTTCAATCTCTAATTGTCCTTCTTCTTTTGATATTTTTCCTTCTTGATATTGATTAATTATATCTCTTTGACATTCTATGAATTTTATATTGGCCTGATTAGCAATCGCTCTGACTGGAATAACAGGAAAATCAGGACTAAGTTGTATAGAAGAAGAAGCATCCCTTGATGATGATTTGATAAATATTTCCTTGAAATTTTTGTGAGCTACTGATTCCTCAGTACAAGCAAATAAAGTCCCTATCTGACAACCGCTCGCTCCCATTTCAAGGTAACTAACTATGGCTTCACCCCTTCCTATTCCACCAGCAACAAATATTGGTATTTTTTCATTTTTAAATTGTGGCAATATCTCTTGCGCAAGAACAGATGTACTGACTGGTCCAATGTGACCGCCAGCTTCCATTCCTTCTATTATCAATGCATCTGCTCCCATTCTCATCAACCTTTTAGCAATAATTAAAGCTGGAGCAAAACAAATAACTTTAATATTTGCCTTTTTAATCATTTCTATATGAGATGACTTTGGCAAACCTCCAGCAAGTACTATATGACTTACTTTTGTTTCTATACAAACTTCAATTAATTTACTAAGATCTGGATGCATTGTAATTAAATTAACACCAAAAGGTTTGTCAGTTAAATTTTGTGTACCAAGAATCTCTGCACGCAATAAATCTGTTGACATGCCACCACATGCGACTACACCAAAACCTCCTGCATTTGAAATTGCGGAAACCAGATTTCTCTCTGATACCCAGCTCATTGCTCCGCCCATGATAGCAAACTCACTTCTTAAAAAGTCTGTACCCTTTTTCCATAAATGATCTAACATTGTCTTCTTGCCTATACAATACGTTTTAATATATTTTGTTTATCTATAATTAAGTGTTTAATAGTACCAAGTAAATGCAATGTTACAAAGATTATCAACAAGTATGCTAATATAAAATGCAACTGATTGGCAAGTTTTGCTATTATTTCGCTTTTTGCAATTATTAATGGAACGTTAAAATTAAAAAAATATTTTATACCTCTCCCTGATGCTGAAGACATGACATAACCAGATAGTGGAATACACATCATAAGAATGTATAAAGCAAAGTGTACTACTTTTGTTATTAAAATTGTTACCTGAGAAAAGTTTTTAGGTAGAGGTGGTACGTATAAAATTAGACGCAAAATAATGCGTAAAACTACTAGCATCAAAACAGTCATGCCGATTGCTTTATGAATAGAATAGATAGAAAATTTTATTGGATTGCCTGCAGGTAAGCTTTTCATGTAGAAACCAGAAATAAGCATAGCAATGATTATAGTTGCCATCAACCAGTGCACTATTCTTAAAATTATATTATACTTTGTATCTTTCATTTATATATAGGACATTGCTTTTAATTAAGCTTATATGTTTAAAAAGTGTTTTTCAATTTAAAATTGCGTTACAAATTATTTTCAGTTTATATAATTTGAATTATATAAGTAATTTATAATGATCACAATAACAAAAAATAATCTGATGTTATGCAAAAGATGGCTGCTACTTGCAGTGTGGGCTCTTGCTGGTACTGGAGTTTTATCAATTGCAATAATTCTTCTGCGTTTACCTTTTGTCACTGCTTTTTTTCCAAATGCACAAGAGTTTTTTGATACCTCACTTATAGTGCATGTTAATTTATCAGTTTTAGTATGGATGTGTTCTATAATATCAATAATCTTGAGCTTGGCAGTGACAGCCAAAAGTAAATATTTTTACTTTTTATGGTGTTCATCCGCTATTGCATCTTTCTTTATATTTATATCAATGTTTGTACCTGATACTTTAGCAATAAAAAATAATTATATTCCGGTCTTAGAGAATAAATTATTTTTATATAGTTTAAGTATATTGCTTGTTGGTATATTATTAAATGCAATTTTATCAATAAAATCTTCAAGTTCAATTCCTTTAATTTCCATTGGCACTATAGGTCTTGTTATTATCATTTTATCTGCATTTCTATGCTTCATCATGGCGTGGAGAACTATGCCCAGTGACTTAAATAAAATCCAATTTTATGAATATCTTTTTTGGGGAGGAGGACATTTGTTGCAATTTGCCTTTACTCAAGCAATGTTTTTAATCTATTTAATAATACCTAATACTAGCACTACAACCGTTAATCCTAAAATTATTATCTTGGCTCTACTTGCAAATACCTTCACAGCATTATTTGCTCCCATTATTTATTTGTTTTACTCTGCTGATGATTTAAAACTCATTGACTTTTTTACTTGGCACATGCGCATTGCTGGAGCGATTTTGCCACTTTTCCTAATAATCGTTGTATTTTGTAATATCAAAAATTTATTAAAAGATAACTATTGTTTGTTATGTTCATTTATTCTCTTTATCTATGGAGGAATACTTGGAGTCTTAACTACTCATGGTAATGTCACTATTCCTGCTCACTATCACGGTTCAATCGTTGGCATAAGCTTAGCTTTTATGAGTTTTATTTATTGGTTATTACCACAGTTAGGCTATAGAGAAGTTAAAAACACCATGATTAAGCTACAGATTTATACCTACAGCATAGGTCAATTTCTACATATAACTGGTTTAGAGTGGCTAGGCGGATATGGTGCTATAAGAAAAGTAGCATCGCTGCCCAGTGCATCTGCAGGCTTAGCACGTCTTTGTTTTGTGCTAGGGGGCTTAACAGCAACTATTGGCGGCCTTTTGTTTGTAGTTATTATGTTCATTCATATATATCGTTCAAACAGAACGTTAACATTATAAATTTTGATATATAGTATTAAAAACACTTAATTATAGCAAATTTACTTTACAAAGAGACAAGAATAAAGGTTTTTATATATTTTGATGTATATCTTGTTTATAACGGTGCCGTAGCTCACAGCTAAGTTGCACATATACCCCAAAATTATTTACGCAAATTTTTTATAGCTTCAAAATTGATATTGTCTCAAGCTGAATATTGTGATAAGAAGAAAGTGGACGGATGGCCGAGTGGTTTAAGGCACCAGTCTTGAAAACTGACGCATGTGTGAGCATGCCGTGGGTTCAAATCCCACTCCGTCTGTAAAGCTTTTGTTAATATATTATTAAAATTTTAATTACATTGTCTTTTAAAGATTCATACTTAAGATCTAGATTTAGCTAACTAAGTAAATTATATTATAAATAATAATAAAAACAGATAAAGTAATTGAATTTATAGAAAATAAGCATATTAAAAAACTTAGGCCAAGCCAAAGCTAATAAATATGTTTTTTGCTCTATTATTAAAAGTGTTTCCATTATATATCACAATATTGATTGGGTATATAGCAGGAAAATATTTAAAAGCTGATAGAAATAGTATATCCAATATACTTTTTTATATAATGAGCCCATTGGTAGTGCTATATGGTATCTCAACAACTGAAATAAACGTACAAGTTATTTCTTTACCAATTTTAATATGGTTTATAGGTAGTACTATATCATTAATAGTTTATTATAGTTCCGCATTATTCTTTAAAGATAACACCAGAAATATATTGGCATTTAGCTCAGGAAGCACAAGTATGGGTTATTTTGGCTTACCTGTGGCCATTGCTTTATTTGATGAGAAGACAATATCAATATACATTGTATGCTATGTTGGAATGCTGTTTTTTGAAAATAGTTTAGGTTTTTATATAGCAGCAAACGGCATATATACCGCTAAGGAATGTTTAGTCAAGCTCATAAAAATACCATCATCATATGCTATGATTGCTGGTCTTATCATGCATTATTTTAGCTTTTCTATACCAGAATTTTTATCTGATTTTATGACAAACATAAGAAGTACATTCATGATATTAGGAACAATGTTACTTGGTATTTGTATCTCAAATGTGAAAAATTTTAATATAGATTGGAAATTTGTTTCCATGACTGTAATTGTTAAATATGTGTTTTGGCCTTTACTTGTACTAGGTGTGATTTTTTTAGATAAAGCTACACTTAAACTATACAGTAATAGTATATATAAAGCACTGATTTTGCTGGCAGTAGTGCCTATATCTGGATCAGGTATGATTCTTGCAAACGTTTTAAATTATCAACCTGATAAAATTACAATTGTACTACTAATTAGCACTATCATTGGTCTATTTTACGTTCCACTGATGATCTCCCTTCTTTTATATTAGGTAAATTATATACCTATTTAGCATAAATGTTAACCATTAATTAACGTTTTTCTCGATAAAATTGATTAATATTTAAATTAATTATATGGAGAAACAAATGATAAAAGATCAAAATTTAACTGATATCAGTAATGAGAACATATCTGATATTGACAATAAAATAAAAAAGGTAGTTGGCAATTTAACACAAGGTGGTATTAATCCTGAAAATATTCCAAATCTTGTAACAGAGCATTTAGAAAGTATTAAGACGCTATTGATGCAACTAGAACACTCAGAGTCTTATCAAAATATAGGACCTCTGTTTAAAGATAAAAAGGGATTTAATGCATTAAAAGAAGTTTTTCTATTTGAGTACAATGGACTGTTTGGTATAACAACACAAAATAATATTGATCCTGCTAATTCAATGAAAACTCTAAAAACGCTATTTGTAAATAGTAACGAGAAAGCATCTGAAATTCAACAAAACATTGCTGAGATTGAAAAATCTATTAAGTCAACAAAAGAACAGTCAGAAGAGTTGAGAAAAGGGCTTAAAGAATCAGCAAAAACTGTATTACCTAAGTTATTAAGGATGTTGTTTACTAAAATATTATATCAAATACTTAAGAAAGTAGAAGATGAGCAATCACACAAATCAGGAAAAAAGCTAAATAACCTGAAAGACCAATTTCATATAACAATTAATCTTTTTAATAAGGAATTAAATAGCCTGATGGATGTATATGCAGAAAGCATAAACCATGTATCTTCTAAACCATCTATAACCTCTGCATATGATGAGCAATTGATAGATGAGTCTGATTATGCTACCATAGAAAGCTTAAATATTGCAATACCACAAGCAACTGATAATCAAAAGCAACAAAAAACAGATAGTTCAATTTATGCTACTATAAAATGGGTTGGTGGCAAAAAACAAACACTTCATATTTTACATTCTCAGCCAGAAATTACATATGGGACAATGAAAACACATACTGCTCAACACGCTGAAATATATGAATTACCTAAAGCACAGATAAGCCCTCCTATAGCGCAAAAACTTTCTGCAGATACTCAGAAGAAGGTTGTACCACAAGTGCCGCCAAAGCCTTCTCAAGAAGCTATTAATAAAGCTCTAAATAAAACAGGGGCAGATACTCAGAAGAAGGTTGCACCACCAGTGCCGCCAAAGCCACGAGCTCAAGAAGTGAGCAGAAATGTTGCAAAAAATATAAATGCTCAAAACATTAAAACAGAAGTTACTTCGTTAAGACAAAATAGCATCGCAGAATCAGTGAAGCAACTTAGCACTAATCAAGCTAGGCCTCAAAAATTAAATATACCTACAGGGCGCAATTGGGCGTCTAATGCGCAGCATAATCAAAAGCTAGGAACAAATATTCAAGGGTTAATTAATACAATAGGGAATAAAATACCAATGGGTAGTCCTACAACATCTCCTAAGCAGTCTCCAACATTTGCTAGGAAAAATGTTTTTAATGCTGAGAATAACCAGGTTCAAAATGAAGCTCCTAAGGAAATAAAACAATCTATAGCTTCTAATGCTAATGGTACTTCAATACCGCCTCCACCACCTCTAATGCCTAAAGATTGGAAAACACCAAAACTTGCTTCATCACATGTAGATGATAATAAAGTTCAGGATCATGAAGCTAGAAAAACTAAGACACCACGATCAGTTAGTACTGCACAAAATAATATGATGTTAGAACTAAAGCAAAGGATTATTGGCGTTGACAAGAAAGTACAAACTACATTAGATTCACCATTAATTAAAGAAGAGAGTACTAGAGGTAGATAATTATAAAAGTTGCTGTTAAAAAACAGCAACTTCTCTTTTTTCTAATATCTGATTTAAATTTCTTCTTACTATAAAAATTTTTCAGTTCTTAAGTTATACTTAAACAATTGACCATATAAATTTAGAGTGATAAAGTTAAAGTTAGTTTAAAAATTAAGGGAATATTTATGGCAAAAGGTGGGAAGGTTGCAAAAACTGCAAGTAAAAATAACCCTACACAACGTAAAAAAGGTACAGCACAAAAACTGCATGATGGTAAAGTAGTTAAACCTGTAATGTTTATAGATAGGGCTTGTGGTAAAAAATATGTTGCAGCTCAATACGAAAATGGCAGTATGGTTGAAACTGAAAGTGGTGATCCATTTGAGTGGTCTAGTATTTAAGTAATTTAGCGTGGTTAAAGTTACAATTAATTCCGTAGAAACTGAAGTAGATTCAGGCATAACTATATTGCAAGCATGTGAGCTTATTGGAGTTGAAATTCCTCGTTTTTGTTATCACAAGCGTTTAGCAATAGCTGGCAATTGTCGTATGTGCTTAGTTGAAGTTGTCGGTGGCCCTCCTAAACCTGTAGCTTCTTGTGCCACACCAGTTGTAGATGGGATGACCATCTATACAGATTCACCTAAAGTTAAAAAAGCACGCGAAGGAGTGCTTGAATTTTTACTTATTAACCATCCCTTAGATTGTCCAATATGTGATGAAGGTGGTGAGTGTGACCTTCAGGATATAACAATGGCATATGGACGAGGTCTTAGCAGACTAAGTGAAATGAAGAGATCCGTTCCCAAAAAAGATTTTGGACCATTAATAGCAACTGTAATGAATAGGTGTATTCATTGTACTAGGTGTACTAGATTCTTATCTGATGTTGCAGGTACTAATGAACTCGGTGGCATAGGCAGAGGCGAAAATATGGAAATCAGTACTTACATAAAAAAATATGTTAGCTCTGAGCTCTCTGGTAACATAATTGATTTATGCCCTGTTGGTGCTTTGACATCTAAACCTTATTCTTTCAAAGCACGTTCTTGGGAACTTTCTCATTGCAATACAATAGATGTATTAGATGCAGTTGGTAGTGCTATTCGAATAGATTACCGAGGATTTGAAATCATGCGCACGCTTCCAAGAACAAATGATGAGATCAATGAAGACTGGATTTCAGATAAAACACGCTTTGCCTATGATGGTTTAAGAGTACAACGTTTAGATCATCCTTACCTTAAAAAGGAAAACAGATTAACATCAGTAACATGGGATGAAGCCTTAACTGTAGCAGCAGCAAAGTTAAAAAATACTAAATCAAATAGAATAGCAGCAATTAGCGGTGATTTAGCAGATTGTGAGTCTATGCTTTTACTAAAGGAATTAATGCAAAATTTAGGTTCAGGTAATCTAGATTGCCGTCAGGATAAAGCAAAGTTAATACCTGGTAATAGAGGAGCATATGTTTTCAACACCACTATAGCTGGAATAGAAGATGCAGATTTATGTCTATTGATTAATACAAACCCACGTGCAGAAGCAGCAATCATTAATGCACGTTTGCGTAAAAATTACTTGCGTGGTAACTTTACAATTGCAAGTATTGGTCCAGATATAGATTATTTATATAAAGTTGAAAAACTAGGTGATGATCCTAATATTTTAGAGTTGATTGCAGACGGAACACATCCGTTTTGTCAGGCGATGAGTAATGCCAAGAACCCTATGCTAATTATTGGTCAAGATGCCCTAGTGAGAGATGATGCAAATTCGATTTTAGCTTTAGCAGGAAAGATTGCAGAAAAGTTTAATATGCTACGTCCAGATTGGAATGGCTTTAATGTATTGCATAGAGCAGCAGGCCGTGTTGGGGGTATGGATGTTGGTTTTACTCCTAAAAGAGGAGGAAAAGACATTGAACAAATATTAAATGCTGCAAATAATGGCGATATGGATGTCATCTATCTCCTTGGAGCAGATGAGATTGACATGTCTACTTTAGGAAATGCATTTGTCATTTATCAAGGACACCATGGTGACAACGGTGCCCACAGAGCTGATTTAATATTACCTGGTGCTACATATACAGAAAAATGTGCAACTTATGTTAATACTGAAGGGCGAGCACAAAGAACTAATATTGCTCTTGCCCCACCAGGAGATGCAAGAGAAGATTGGCTGATTATTAAAAATCTTTCTGAATATATTGGTCATACTCTGCCATATGATAATTTGAATGATGTTAGGAAAAAATTAGAATCAATTGGACCACAATTTAGAAATATTAACAAAGTTATAAAAAATAAATGGTCTTCTATTAACTATAAAATTAATTTAAATGACACTCCTCTTGCACTCAGAAAATTCAATTTTTACATGACAGACCCAATTAGCCGTTCATCAAAAATAATGGCAGATTGCACTAAGGCTTTTTGTATAGGTTAGTTATGCATTACTATGATACATTAATTTTAGTTATTAGAAGTTTATTAGTTATAGCACCATTGCTTATATCAGTTGCATATTTAGTATATTTTGAACGCAAGGTAATTGCTGCAATGCAACTCAGACAAGGACCGAGTGTTGTCGGTCCTTTTGGCCTGCTTCAGCCATTTGCTGATGCGATTAAGTTATTACTTAAAGAGCCTATAACTCCTTTTAAATCAAATAAGTTAATCTTTAAAATAGCACCTATGCTCACTTTTATCCTTGCACTAGTTGCGTGGGCAGTTATACCTTTCAATGCTGATATTATAATAGAAAATGGTAAGCAAATCATTATACCACATGTTATTTCAAATATTAACGTTGGTGTTCTTTACATTTTGGCTATCTCTTCTTTAAGCGTATATGGTATCATAATGGCTGGTTGGTCGAGCAATTCTAATTATGCTTTTTTGGGTGCAATTAGATCAGCTTCACAAATGATATCATATGAAGTATCAATCGGCCTAATCGTTGTTACTGTCATCCTGGCATCAGGAACACTCAATCTCGGAGAAATAGTGGTAGTACGCCATAATATGCCTTTTTGGATTGATTTATTGCTGCTACCAATGGCAGTAATATTTTTTATTTCTTTACTGGCAGAAACTAACCGTCATCCTTTTGATTTACCAGAAGCAGAAGCAGAACTTGTATCTGGATACAATGTTGAATACTCATCTATGCCATTTGCTCTATTTTTTTTAGGTGAATATGCAAATATGATCTTAGTTAGTGCAATAATGACCATCTTTTTTCTTGGAGGCTGGTATCCACCTCTAAATATTGATTTACTTTACAAAATTCCAGGTTTTGTATGGTTTATTCTTAAAATAGTTTTTCTTTTATTCTGTTTTATCTGGATCAGAGCAACTGTACCACGCTATCGTTATGATCAGCTGATGCGTTTAGGTTGGAAAGTGTTTCTACCTATCTCTTTAGTTTGGGTAGTATTAGTTGCTGCAGTTTTACTTTATACAGATAATCTACCAAACATTAATTAAAATTAAAATCATTTGAGTTAATTTTTAATAGAATTATAATTATTATAATAAATATCTATAATTGATTTTATTTTCTATGCCCCACAATGAATTTAAACCTGTATTAGAAGCTATAGAAGAAGAATCAATTGAAGATGAAATAGAAGCAGCTATAAAAGGGAAGGATCATAAATTCAAAAGTGAAGTACTTTCAAAAGCTGTTAAAGGAGCTATGGAAGTTGGTAATTTTAAAAAGATTGGTACCGTTAATTAATATAGCTAAAAAGCGTGGTATTGATGCTAGAGTAAATCCTACTAACAATAGAACTACAAAAAGGCATGGTCGATAGCTAATAGTTTTTTGGATCGTTTGTCTATTAGCCCTTTTTTCCTTTTTCATCAAGCTCATTGAACTCTTCTTTGTCGTATAGTATCTTCCAAAAAATATTATACCACATGGCTTTATATGTCGTTACTGCCCAATTAGACAGATTTTTTAACTCATTTTAAGCATTAGATCCAGTGATTTTTTTGCAGCAACCCTGACATCTTCATTAAGGTGGATTTGTGGTGCTCGTTTTGTAAGAGATAGATAAATTTTTTCTATAGTATTAAGACGCATATATGGACATTTATTACAAGAGGTACATCCCCCATCTTCTGCTGAAGTAACAACCAAATAAAATTTACTACCTTTTGAGATCTTTTTCATCTGATGAACAATTCCTTCTTCCGTAAGGACAATAAATTCAGAATTTGATCTTTCTGCCGTATATTTGAGAAGCCCAGATGTAGAACCAATAAAATCCGCATAGTTTAATAAATTTTCAGGACATTCAGGGTGGGCTATAACATACGCATTTTTATGTCTTGTTATTAGTTTTATTAGTTCTCGTTCAGAAAAACTTTCATGGACAACACAAGTTCCAGGCCAAATTAGCATTTTTCTGCCAGTCTTTTTTTCTAAGTAGCTACCAAGAAATTTATCAGGTGCAAATAATATTTTTTGTTTTTCTGGAATTTGTTTTATTATTTTTTCTGCATTTGAAGAGGTGCAGATTATATCCGAAAGAGCTTTAACTTCAGCAGAGCAGTTTATATATGTGATAGCGATGTGGTCATCATATTTTTTGCGAAACTCCTCAAACGCTTTAGCTGGGCAAGAATCGGCAAGCGAACATCTGGCATTTAAATCAGGTATCAGAACTTGTTTTTCTGGATTTAATATTTTAGCAACCTCTGCCATAAAATAAACACCACAAAAGACTATTATATCAGCATCAGTTGACATAGCTTTTTTTGACAATTCCAACGAGTCACCAATAAAATCAGCAAGGTCCTGAATTTCAGGTTCTTGATAATAGTGCGCAAGTATTACTGCATTGACTTTCTTGGCAAATGACTTCACTTCATCAAGTAAGTCGATATAATTATTATTTTTTAACAAAGGAATTACAAAATTAAATTTATAATAATATTAACAAATATTCATAAAAATGTAAAACCTCAATAAGCTGAAACTAAATTAGCTTGAAAAAACCATATAGTTTGTTTATTTTGATATAGTATATATTAATCGCAGGAGTATTTGTCATGGAGAATATCAACGATGAAAACTAGGCCCTATAAACAAAATTTCATGTAAGCCAAAAGAAAGCACAAACAGAATTTAAAAAGCCAATAAAAACTTCTGCAGTCTTGTCAAAACGAGAGAAAATTCTTCTAAAATTCTTGATTCTCCACAAGATGGTCAAGCCTCCACCATTTAGGTGGAAAAATTGTAGTTTATCAAGATCACAAGTTATACCTTATAGCGATAGTAGCAGAAATATCTGAAGAAATGGGGATTAAGATAGAAAATGGAGTAGTGTTATCTG
>JAVBJW010000062.1:0-5459 GCA_031546805.1 Anaplasmataceae bacterium | reverse complement strand
ATGAATTTAAAACCCCTGCAATCTCATCAAATTTACCACTTACGATTTTTCTAGTAACCTCTTTCTGCATTTCCATAAAATCAATATTTAACCGATGCATTGATATGCTACTTTTTAATGCAGCTTGCTCTACTATTTTTTTAAATTTTTGTGAAATGTTTAATGTATAGCTTTGAGCTTCTAACAAAGATACAGGTTGATCTGCTGTAGAAATATACTTTTGACCTGTAACTTTTTTAATTAATAAATTAAGTAACATTATTGTACCATTTACATCAATCTGTGAATAATCTACTGATTTTGAGTTGTATTGAGTTGTAGAATTATAAGATTTTTTCTCACTGGAGATAGATATATCTTTACTAGCAGTAAACCATCTACCTATTGGATTTACTATATTTGATGTTAACAAGTTGCTTTTTTCCTTTATCCAATCAAATAAACTATTTATTCCTGATACAGTTCTTGTAGCTGAACTTGCAATATTCTCTCCTTCTCTATTGATGGCACGACGATTACGGTGATGTGCTGTAGTAGTACCATTTAAAACGTATTGAAGATTATCGAATACTCTTTCTTTCAATTCTACTTGATTGTTCCTAATAAACTTTTCTACTTTTGATATTACATTATCATTCTCTAAATGTCCTACAAGACGATCCTTTTATCAATTATATTATAGCATTGACTAAGATCTTTTAGTAATAAGTGTTTCTCTTTATCAGTATCCTTTAATGATAAATCACTATATCCTTTTACCATCAACCATACTAATGCTTTTACTACTTGACTATGTTGTAAAACCTGTTGCAGCGTATCTTTGTTGTAAATACTAATATATGCAACAACAAACTCTTGTTGATCTTCTTCAGAGTCAAAACCCAAACAACTATAAACATTAACTTTATTTACTATATTAGTACTTGCAAGTAAATACTTAAAGCCATTTACTACTTCATCGTCTAATTTCTCTAATTGTTGACTTGCAGTGTTACTTAATGCTGCTTTATTTATTAAAGATTGAATTTCTGAAACTTGAGACAAATTAAATTTATCTAATTTTCTCACTTCTATTGATTTTTCTTCAAACCTTAATGTAGAAATCCTATGATTTGTATTATTCTAACTCTTTATAGTAGCATTGTTTTGAGCACTAAAAAACATAAGATTATTGTTATTTGCTGATACCTTAACACTAGATGGTGCAATATCACCTTGCAGTACTAACACTCCTATTCGTCTATCACTTGGTTCTACTGTAGTTAAACTGCCATTAACAAACTTCTGATTATGATGAATATGATAAGGATTGACATATTCTCTAACATTTTCGTAATATGTGCTTTTTATCTCATCTTGATAGTTTATTGCCAGCTTTGCGAGCTCAGATAACTGTTTAGAGTTAAGTTTATCCTTATGATTATTATGCCAAAAATTTAGAGTAAGATTTCCATGACTGTTATAGAAGTTTTCTAACTTAACTATCAGTGGTTTATCATCTACTAACATAAGGTCATTGCCATTTCTATAAAATCTTATGTCCTCTAATTTAGCATCAACTATAACTTCTGGATTACTTGCTACCTTTTCTGCTGATAATAAAAACATGTACTGATCTTCTGTTGCATGAAAGAAAGGTATTAATTTAACTTTAGACTGATTATTTAACCATGGTAAAAATGTGTTTTTATTTTGATCTGTCACTGTTAAATGCCGATAGCTACTATTTTTAAAGTAATTTTCTATTTGAATGTTTGCATTGTAACTATCAGTAGAAACATATAAGTCATTTTTAACTTTATTTGCTTCTATTGAATCTACAGGTAAATATAGCATATCAAGTGCTTGATCTTTAGCATAATTATTGATTGTAACGTTAACTTGCTTATCAGGCATAAGATTATAGATATCACCTTCTTCATTACCTTGTGCAAAGGTCACATTCTCAGTTAATGGTATTACATCACTATCTTTAGAACCAAAGATCATATAGTGTTCTGCTTCGTCTTTAACTATACCATAGACTGTATAATTATTAGCTTGAGAGATTTCATTGTACCGCTCAGAAACTTTAGCTTTTGTAGTTAAGTTGGTTTCTGCTTTTAAATTAAAGTAAGTTACTTCTGTGGAATTTGGTTGAATCAATGGTTCAATGACACTGCCATATTTATCAACTATAACATAATTATTCTCTCCATCTCTATAATTGTGAATATCAAGTGTAAATATATTATTATTTCTTCCATTATTTTGTTCAAAATTAATCTCAAAAGATAACGTATTATTTATAGCTGAATAACTAATACTTGAAGCTTCTTGTAATAATGCAGTATCAGAAAATATTATAAATCCTTTGCCATCAATTTCAGCATAACCAGAACTTGGCTTGATATAAAAAGTATTATCAGGTTCATTACTTACTACTTTAGTGCTTCCTGTTACTACTACTTGCCTACAATTATTGATAACATCACTATCTTTATTGTTACCACCACGGCTATCCACCATCATTTTATTGTTCATGTTTTGACAATTTATATGTTCAGCTTTATCGCTTCTACCAATAAAATGGTTGATATTTGTTACACTAATTTGTTGTGATGATCTTCTATCGTTTAGTATTTCTTGAGTACTAATTTTATTATCAGCATAAAATAATGTTTTTCTCTTTAGCTGGCTAACATCTAACACATTAGTCGCATTTGCTGTTCCACCAATAATTGCTCCAGTAAAATTATCTTTGGTTAAAGTAAAGACATTGTTCGTATAATTACCACCATATATCTTGGCTATACCTTGAGCAATCATAAAGTTGTTGTGATAGCGACCACTACTAGTTATCAAACCATCATTTGTAAAGCTTAAATCAAACATCATTGTTGGATTTGTTGCTAGATTATGCTTACGATTATAGCATTATGACAATGATAAATAGCTGTAGGAGAATTACTATATATTGGTTTAAAGCTATAATCATATTCATAATTCCGATGAGTAAATGCTGGAAGACAAAGCATTTCTGCTCCAGAAGATGGGGATGTCGGAATAATACGTGATAGATTTTTACCGTATTTATTATTACTAATATTAGACATATCAATAGATGCACTACTTGGTTCCACTACGACAGTTTTTGGTTTTGGTATTACTACATCTTTAATAGTATCAATAGCTTTCCCTAAATCCCTATGATCAGGAACATGAATATTGTGTCTCTTCCTTCCTTCAAATACAGCTTGATCTATATCAACCATCATATCCATCATTCCTATCATTCTTTTAACACGAGAAGAATCATGATCCTTAAAAGTAATCTCCCCAAGGCCCATAGCATAAGCAGCTACTTGAGTATTATTCTGCAAGAATTCCCATGCCTGTTTAGCTAATTTATTTACCACATCTTTTCTTGCTGCAAGATATTGCACATCTTCAGGTGGTAGCTGTAAGGCAAATATATGCCAGAATAAACGAAATTCTTGATTAGTAGTTAATTTATATTTTTTATACTCAATGACCATACTGGCACCACTATAGAAGCCTTGGCCAATAATTATTCCAAGCCCAACTACAGTTCCTGCTCCTGGCTTACTAAGTGCTGTAAAAGCTACACCTGATACTACTGATATATCAGAAAAAGTAACTCCTGCTATACTAGCTCGCCATTCCTTTGAACCCTTTTCTGCATTTGTCAAATCAATTGATGAACTAACTAAATCATAAATATCAAATGGACTAGTAATTACTCCGGCAAACCCTCTCGAAAAAAAGATGCCAAATTTCATTTGTTTAATAAGCTTTGGTGTAATTTTTACAATACCATCTTCAACAAGCTGTGAGAATAAAGAGAAGCCCATTTCTCCAGAGCCAAGTAAAAAACCTTTAGTGTCACCATAACGTAGCGAATGAGCAACATCATACAACCCTTTAGCCATACTGATTCTTCCTGCTGCATTAGTTAGTCTATTTGGCCAGTGTTTGGTGTTTGCTACTTCAAGATAATATGGCAGAGCTTTTATTGACTGTTCTACAGGAGATTTAAGTAAATTGCTCAGTTCATAGCTCTTTAGTTTATTTCCAATATCAGAAGACAATATCTTTTGAATCTGTTGTGCATGTTTAATTTCATTATTAGAGCCTGCAAATGGAATGACTTTAGTTGTTTGTACTAACACTTGTGCTGTATCCGCTGCATTATTTCTTAAACTATCAAGGTACTCACGAGCAGTAATAGTCACTTTACCTGCTTCTAAATAAGTAGCAAAGTTTTTTCTCCTTCATCAACAACATAATTATTAATACTGCCTATAGCTTCAAACATGTCATCGCCATTTGCTCCTTTTTTTAGAAGCGATTCAGCTATATTCCAGTAACTACCTTTATCAGCATAACTTAAAGGGCTCCAGTTAAAGATATTTTCAGTAATTCAATAACTTTGTCCTTATACATAGGACTAATCTCATCAAATCCATCAAATAACAACGCTATTTTACCTTGATTGCCAACTCTGCGTTTAAACAGCTCTTTCTCCAAGGGAGTTTTAAGATCTACTATATCTAATAGAAAATTAATAGTTTGATCCTTATTGTTATTAAAATTTACCTCGCTTAGGTTTTTTGTATGATCATTTAAGTTAATTCTTACAACCCATAAAGAAGGATCAGATTTTTTCGTTTTTTCTGCTAGCTTAGTTAATACAGTAGATTTACCCATTCCAGGTTCTGCACTGATAATTACTACCTTATCAGCAATATTAGTAATTTCTTTTACCTGATATTCACTAATGCTTTCTGTATCTACGAGTTCACGTAAATTTGATAAAGCACCATGAGATTGTTGCCATATAAATTCGTTACCATCTTTTTTGAATCAGTGAATATTATGTTTTTCATAGTTTTTATTATTACATAATTTGTCAAAATGATTATCTGTATCAGAAATTAACACTATATCTTTATCTTGATTTTGTTTAAGATTTGATTCAGTAATTTGGCTATTATAAGTAACAAAAAACCTAGATGTTTCTTTCTTAAAGTCTTCTTTAATTTTTACCTGACGATTAAATATTCGATGAATATAGTAGTATTTAACATCACCTAAATCAGAAGGGACAGTACCTATCTTTATTTCACCACCATTAATAAGCTTAGATAATACTTCTGCATCTATCAGATGTCCTGATTCCTCATCCATCAATGTACTTAAACTTACTTCTTCTCCTTAAAATATAACTTTTTCTTCATTTAGTAGTTTTTCTTGTGATTCATTAGTAAGATCAATTAAGCTATTCTTTTCATCTTTTTTTTCTTCATATTTACTACTCTTAGAGCATGTCTTCAAACTAAAAAATGAGCTAATTTGTGAAGCATGATGGTAATCATATTAAAGAAGATATTGGTTTTTGAAGTAAGAGGAGAATGCTCATAATCTTTGCTCATGCGTCTAAAATTGGAAAGCCAAGC
>JAVBJW010000001.1:0-2740 GCA_031546805.1 Anaplasmataceae bacterium | reverse complement strand
ATTAATATATTATGTCCACCTGCTGCTGCAATCTCAATTGCTCTTTTTGCAACCATTTGACCTTTGACATCTTTCATATCGCGCATACGTGCTTTGTCGTTTACAAAATCATGTTTTTGATTGCGAATTAAAGGAACAATAAAATTACCAAATGAGGAACTACAAATAGATTTATATTACAATAATTTAAGTAGCAAACAACTAGCAGCTGCAAAACAGGAAATTGAAAGCACTTTTTATGATTTTAAAGACTTACATGGTATTAAAGAATATGGAACTAATAAAACACTTAGCGTTTTTATACACGATAATAAAGAAGACTATTATAAGTATGGATATTCATATAAAAGTTACTGTATAGATCAGACTAGTAAAGAGAGTACAAATGTTGCTAATATTTATCATAATGCAGGCGAGTATCATGATCATGGCAATAGAACTTTACGAGCTCAAGTTAGTTATTACTCTATCTTATTATAATGGTGATTGGAATGAGAATAAAATATTGCCTGATATATCATCATCTATTACTCAAATCTCTTCTGAAGAAAACAACAGACGAAATGGAAGAAATGCGAAGACTTTACTCTGGATCATTTGAGCTTTTAACGCCTCGAGATAAAGATTTGAGCCACAGGTAGTCAAAAAAAGACAGACTAATTTACATCCTGAGCTGGAAAAAAAGATTCTCAGGCTCTTGGACAAAAATTTCATGTAAGACAAATAAGAGCTACTAAGAAGTTCAAAAAGCCCATTCTTGTCAAATCTGGAGAAAATACGTCTAAAATTCTAAAAGATTCAAGCAGACAGATATCAAAATCAGCGAAAGCATTTTGGTTTGATAGGTTTACTGGAATTTATAATTTTGAGCTTCCTGATTGAATTTTGGAAGAGCTACCGTCATATTTGAATGCCTCTATAATTTCAAGACTAGATGGTGGAGACGACGTTTCTAAGCTTTCTTCTTGTAACAGACTATCTGAGAAATTGGAATATTCAGGTGAATGGATTGGACTGATAGGACTGTTTAGGTATAATGATGGTGATGGAGTATTAGGTATTTCGTATGTTTTTGTAGAGTGGTCCATATCATTGAAATCTAAATATCTAGGTGAACTCACACCTCCAATTGCTCCAATTAGTGGACTTGGAGCTCTAGTTGAACATAACGATTGTGATGGAGCACTAGGTCTGATAGAGCTTGAAGTCCTAGATAAATCATCTTCTGTTCTAGCTAATTTTGGATTGATCATAGATTTAAACGACTTAAAGAAAGCTAATTTTATTATTAGCATTTCAATTTCTTTGTTTACATTACTTTCAATACTATATTTATCGCCTTTAATAATATGTTCTAGCTCATCACTTGTTTGTATGAAACCACTATCTTTATGGCACATAGGCAATAGTACATTATTCTTAAAGAAAGACAAAAGGTCTATATCTTTAAGGTATGGATAAAGTTCCCTACTCTCAAAAGCATCTTTGAAAAACTTAGGAACGTCTACTGTGTCTACATTTAATTCTGTAATCATCTTAATTGAAGATTGTAAATCCTTATTGTCTTGATCATGCTCTTGTAACTCTATTAAATAAGATACAAGCTCGTGTCTTTGATCATTATTAATTTTAACCACTATCAACTCTCTCTGCATTAGTTAAGAAATTATAATTTCTTAAAAGATATTTGCAAGCTT
Source organism: Anaplasmataceae bacterium (assembly GCA_031546805.1). GTDB lineage: Bacteria > Pseudomonadota > Alphaproteobacteria > Rickettsiales > Anaplasmataceae > Mesenet. Next base: position 1,043 of record JAVBJW010000001.1, on the reverse strand, counting down.
AATTTCATAGAAAAAATATTCTATAATAAGCATTTATTTTTTTCGTATGGGAAAATCGATGTATATATTTTATAAAAAAAATTGCATTTCTTGCTCTTTGTTTTTTTCAGCAAACCAAAAAGAGATATCTATAATGATAGACTATAGCATAAAGACCATTACTATTATTGCACCTATTCAAACCCCAGTTGCATTCATAAAACAGAGGCTTAAAAAGAGCATCAGTATCATTTCACAAAAGCAAAAATATTTACAATTACTCTTATTCAATAGTGCTACCTCTTATGATGAGAGACCTACATATTGCTATTTTGGCAAAAGATACATAACATGCACCCTAAGGTCTGATTTTGAATTTGTAAAGCTCTACCGTGGAATAATATATGTATACATAAAACATCCATCAAATAAGAGGAAGGTTAAAGCTTTGTTGACTACATGGAGCAAACAGCGTGCTTATATTAAATTCAATGCAAGATTAAATGAATGCTTACTCAACTTCAACATTGCTCAGAAGAATAAGCTATATTATATTAATTTAAAGGTATTGTACTTAAAAAATAAGTTTTTTTATTACGATTCACAAAACTATACTTTATTACTGAATTCTACATTAACAAAATTACCGATATTTTTTATTGATTACATCATATATCATTCATTATGTACTATTGCCAATATAACACAAAGTTGTTGCTTGACTTATCAAGTGCTCCAAAGTGTAATACCAAAAAACATAAATATGCTGCTAACAAAAAAATAAATTAGACTAGTGATAACGTAAGTTACATAAATAAGGTGATGTTATATGAGTTTAACTTTAACTAATTCTTTAGACAATAAAATTAAACTATTTATCAAGTAGGGGGGCAACAACCCCACAACGAAATGAAAATGTAATATCTTAGAGCATGTCTTCAAACTAAAAAATGAGCTAATTTGTGAAGCATGATGGTAATCATATTAAAGAAGATATTGGTTTTTGAAGTAAGAGGAGAATGCTCATAATCTTTGCTCATGCGTCTAAAATTGGAAAGCCAAGC
>JAVBJW010000030.1:0-5823 GCA_031546805.1 Anaplasmataceae bacterium | reverse complement strand
GATTCTACCTACCTAAGCTCTGTTACCTAAGAGTAGCCTCTGCTACCTTGTCTCTCCAGACTGGTACTCTCTTTATACCATATGCACTCACAACCATGGAAGCATAATTTTGCAGTTTTTTGAAAGTTTTTGCATTTTTTTAACTTTTTTTATAAAAAGAAGCGTATGAAAGGTGGTAAAGCGCTGAGAAATGATATGAGATCAGTTCTGTGGTTTGAAAAGTATAGACAGATGGTAATGTGAGAAGATTTACTGAGAAGGACACTGTTTTCCAATTGGAACAGCAAATACATTTACCACTTACAGAAGATTTTAATGAAACCTTTAACTTTATGCTAAGATTTGATCAAGCTGCATACTCAGTCTAATCCTCTTCCTATGTGTCATAGACCTGGAATATTGATCAAAATCACAGCTTAATATGTTTGTAAATGTTCATTTACAGATTGTTTTACATATTTAGGACATATACAAGTCAAAGGATTTTTCTCTCATATTCACACAAGTCTTTTATTATGCATTTACCACATAGTGGTGTACGTGCTTTGCATATATATCTACCATGCAACACCAACCAATGATGGGCATAAAGTAGATATTTTTTTGGTATTATTTTTAACAAAGATTTCTCAGTACCTATAATGCTTTTTTCTTTTACTAAACCTATCCTATTACTTACTCTAAACACGTGGGTATCAACAGCAAGTGTTGGTATACCGAATGCTGAATTTAAAAAAACATTAGCACTTTTTCTCCCTACTCCAGGCAATGAAATTAATTTATTAAATTCTACTGGTATATTACTATTATATTCTTGCACTAATATTTTACTTAGCTTAATAATATTTTTCGCTTTAGTATTGTACAGGCCAATACTACTGATACATTTTTTTAATTCTTCTTCTCCAAAACTCAGCACTTTTTGTGGAGTATCTATAGTTTTAAACAACTGTTTTGTTATTTTATTTACACTAACATCAGTTGTTCGTGCTGACAAAACTATTGCTATTAGTAATGTAAAATTATTTACATAATTTAACTCAATTTTAGGTATAGGATTGACCTGCTGAAAATTCAAAAATATTAATTCTATTTTTTCTAAACTCATTCAAAACTCCACAGAAAAAATTGAGATTTAACTTGATTTTTAGTGCTTTTAACTTTAAATAAAAAATCTAATCTATTATTTTTTTTCAATACTACTTATACTATAAAAATTTTTTATCTAGAATTATATTATTGCGTGTGAAATTTAAATATGAATAAGATTCTAACATTAGTATTCATTACTTTGTTCCTCTCCATAAATGCAGAAGCTAGACCGTATATTAGAATCGTTGGATCTTCAACAGTATTTCCTTTTATGTCGTTGGTTGCAGAAGAGTTTAGCAACGTTTTATCTTTTCGTACTCCTGTTGTTGAATCTGTAGGCAGCGGAGCTGGATTTAAAATGTTTTGTATGGGAGTAGGTGAAGATACCCCAGATATCACAACTTCATCTCGTCGTATAAAAGATGTGGAGAGGCAGCTATGTAAAAAGAATCAAGTTAATGAAATAATAGAACTTATAATTGGTTATGATGGAATAGTAATTGCAAATTCTAAGAATAGTAATCAGTTTGATTTTACAATAAGAGATCTATTTACTACTTTATCTGCCTATTCTTCATTGGATGGAAGTAAATTAATTAAAAATAATAAAAAGGTCTGGTCAGATATAGATTCAAGATTTCCTGAATTAGAAATTGAGATTTATGGACCATACAAAAACACAGGAACATATGATGTATTAATAGATATGTTAATGATTAACTCATGCATGCATTCTAGATTTTTTGTAGAAAATTATGAAAAATATGAAGAAAGAAAAAAAGCATGCAGTGCCATTCGAGATGATGGTAAATACATAGAAGTAGGCGTAAATGAAAATATCATAATACAAAAATTAAAAACCAATCAAAATGCCTTTGGAATATTTAGTTTTAGCTTTTTAATGAGAAATAAGGATAAAATTCAAGGCAGCCTGATAGCTGGAGTCGAACCAACATATGAAAACATATCATCTAGGAAATACACTTTAGCTAGGCCTTTATACCTCTATATCAAAAAAGAACACATAAATGTTACTGCTGGATTAAAAGAATTTATTAAAGAAGTGACAAGTTTAACTGCAATAGGTACTAATGGTTACTTATCGAAGTTAGGTTTAATTCCATTACAAGAAAAAGAAATCAAGGAAATACAAGATAAAATTGCAAACATCAATTGATTCATTTAAAATTGTTAAAGTTTGCTTACATTCCTCAAATACGTCAAATATCCTCAAAATTCTCATTATGGATTTCTTGCATAACTAGGTTCCTCGAGTCCTATAGCAGAAGGATTATTCAATTTGCTAGATGGCACTGTAAAGGTTATGGATAAATCATCATTTCCATCAATATCTTTAATATCAGATAAATTAAAATTATGTTCTTTTAGGTATTGTATTACTGGTTCTCCAATTTCTTTGATTTTATCAAAGCAAGAATTGTTTGAGGAAAAGCAATATTCTATATTAGGTATGTCAAAATTATGTTTTAATATATGTTTCACAAGTTCCAAATTAACTGTCATTTTATTAAATATATCCTCTTTAAAGGAGAATATTTCTTTGATTTTATCAATGTTATAGATAGTTTGGTGTTGCAAGAGAAGCTCCAAAAATTTTCTGTTGTTTTGGTCTTTCTTCTTACCAAAAGCAGCATTATCATTAGAAAATATTTTATCTATATTTTCATTGTTAACAGAGTGTTTTGACAAAAAGTCTATAAACTCTAAGTGCTCTTTTATTTTTTCTAAATTGTTGTTATTATAATTGTCTTTTATTATTCTACTTAATACATTACAAATAGAGAATATAATATGCATATTAGCTACACTAATTATTTCATTTTCATTGAGGGACAGTAGAGTTTGTAAAAGAAATTTGTCTTCTTTTTTTTTATATTAATACCCATACGTAATACTTCTTTTATATAAAGTTTTGCAGAATCATTGCTATATATTGGAATGTTATAGTCAATCAGAAGTTCAATTAGCTTTGTTACATCTTGTGAAATATCTAAGTAAACAAATAAACTTTGAATACTATCTCTACTATATTTTCTTTCGTCTTTTTCATGAGCATCTAAAAATAATTCAAAGCAACTTACACTTTCTTCACTGGCAAATACTTTAGAGACAAATTTTTTATTTTTCTTTGGAAATTGTAACACTTCCAAGAACACATCTTTATTTTTGCTTATTCTGTTGAAAATTTCTCTATTAAACCTTGAATAGTAGATCTTCTTAGCAAATAGAGGAATACTTTTAAAAATAAACGAGAAAACACTTTTAAAAAAAGATAGCATATATCTTATGAATAGATAATATTATATCTAATACACTTTTAAGGTGTATTTTTTGTGTATATTAGTGTTAGTATTAACTCTTTTATTTACAATCTTAAAAGGCCAGCAGACGTATCTATGGTGAAGTATTTGTGCATGCTATTTATACAATTTTTTAAACTTATTTCTTTTTACTTATAGACTTATCTTGAATTTCTAATAAGATTTTAGATTCTAATAAATTTATTAAGCAGTTTAAAAATTATGGAACATAGCTCAATTCGTAATATAGCAATAATTGCTCACGTTGATCATGGTAAGACAACCTTACTTGATAATATGCTCAAACAAAGCGGAACATTTCGTGAGAATCAAGAAATTCAAGAACGTGTAATGGATAGTAATGACCAAGAGCGAGAGCGTGGCATAACAATACTAGCAAAATGTACTGCTATTATGTGGGGTAATGAGAAAATTAATATAATAGATACCCCTGGACATGCAGATTTTGGTGGTGAGGTGGAGCGGGTATTGTCTATGGCGGACGGAGTGCTACTCCTGGTGGATGCTGCAGAAGGCCCAATGCCACAAACAAAATTTGTTCTTGGAAAAGCACTGAAAGCAAATCTGCATCCAATAGTTATAGTGAACAAAGTTGACAGGCCTGATAGCAGGATAGATGAAGTATTGGATGAGATACTTGAATTATTTATAAATTTAGATGCAACTAATGATCAGCTTGATTTTCCAATCCTCTATGCTTCAGGAAGAAATGGTTGGTGTATAAATGATTTATCAGATGATAGGCAAGATCTTGCTCCTTTATTTACAACAATATTGGAGCATGTCAAACCAGCCAGCTATGATTATGAATCTCCGTTTGCAATGTTAGTTACGTTACTTGAATCAGATCGTTTTCTTGGCAGAATACTTACAGGCAAGGTGTATCAAGGCATAGCCAAAATTAACTCAAATGTAAAAGTACTAAGTCTTGATGGCAAAGTTATAGAACAAGGACGTTTAACAAAGCTCTTTTCATTCTCTGGGCTAAAACGCATTAGTATAGAAGAGGCAAAAGCAGGAGATATAATTGCAATTGCTGGTATGGAGAAAGCTTCGGTATCTGATAGTATAACTGCTCAGGAAGTATCAGAGTCAATTAAATCAACTCCTGTTGATCCACCAACAATGGCGGTAACAATTAGCGTTAACGATTCACCATTTGCAGGACAAGAAGGAACAAAACTTACTTCTACTGTTATTAAAGAGCGTCTTCTACAGGAAGCGGAGACAAATGTAGCAATTACAATAAAGGAAACTGAAAAAGGAGATGCTTTTGAAGTTGGAGGGCGGGGAGAATTGCAACTAGGTGTGCTTATTGAAACCATGAGAAGAGAAGGTTTTGAACTTTCTGTTTCAAGACCAAGAGTATTATTTAAATTTGAAAACGGACAAAAACTTGAACCAATAGAAGAGGTGGTTATAGATGTTGATGAAGAGTTCAGTGGCATAGTAATGGAGAAATTAAGCCTTCGTAAGGGAGAGGTAAGGGACATGCGTCCTTCAGGTAATGGCAGAACAAGATTAGCGTTTTTGGTACCTTCGCGTGGATTAATTGGCTATCAAGGAGAGTTTCTAACAGACACTCGCGGTACAGGTATTATTAACCGTTTGTTTCATAGTTATGAGTCTTATAAGGGACCAATATCTGGGAGACGCAATGGTGTTTTAGTTTCTACGGATAAAGGTGAGGCAGTAGCATATGCTATATTTAATTTACAAGATAGAGGCATAATGTTCATAAAACCACAAGATAAAGTATATTGTGGGATGATTGTCGGTCAGCATAATCGTGATAATGATTTAGATATTAATGTTTTAAAAGGTAAACAGTTAACAAATGTAAGAGCGTCAGGTGCAGATGAAGCAATAAAACTTACGCCACCAAAGCTAATGACATTGGAGGAAATGATAGCATATATCAATGATGATGAGCTTGTTGAAGTAACACCAAAGTCTATCAGATTACGTAAAGCGTTTCTTGATCCTAGTGAACGCAAGCGTCTAAGCAGATCAGTGCGTAAAGAGTAAATTATTAAAAGTTATTTCAAATGGATGGTAACAAAAAAGAAGCTGAGTGAAGAAAATATGGTATTGGAGTATTTGAGAGAACATATTTTCATATAAGTCAAATGATGGTTTAAGTGAAAGTAACTGCTATAAAATAATAAGATGGATAGAAGATACGTTAATAAAACACCAAGTTACCAGGAAGAAAAGAGCTCTTAAAAAGCGATATGGAATATGATGGTTTAGTGATTTGTGAAGGGCAAGTTTTATCTTGGAATGTTTATCATTTACTCACTATGCAGTGTCGACATATATTTTAGCAAGAGATAGATTCTATGAAGGTGAACGAATGATAAGAAAGAAATCGCCAATTTATCGTTAC
>JAVBJW010000047.1:0-28693 GCA_031546805.1 Anaplasmataceae bacterium | reverse complement strand
TGATATGGTATCTTTATTAATGTCAGAGCTAGATTAATAGGAAAAAAATTACACAGATGTTCCAAAAGGTAGTATTAAAATGTCTTTTACTACTGAAATAAAAGGCAAAGCAGAAAAGATTATTATTCATCTATATCCTGATAAAACAGATAATAAAAAGATAAAAGTAAAACTTGATCAAGAGAATCAGAAGAAATTTGATAAATTAAAGAACAAATCAAGCTTAGGCAAAAACTGTCTTTTAGGTGGGAAAAATGTTCAGGAATGCAATAGTTAATAGTGGAATGTCTACGTTGTTTGTTATAAAAAATTTCTATATATTCAAATATAGCGGTTTTAGTATACTGTTTAGAGTGCTTAGAAGGGTCTATTGGTAGCTCCCTTTTTAGAGAACTGAAGAAGCTTTCTACAACAGAATTGTCATAACAACAACCTTTATGACTCATGCTAGGTACTATGTTCTTTATGGCTAGGAGATATTGATAACCTTGTGAAGTATATTGAGAACACTATGTAACAGTAGATTTTTGGCAGGTTTACGCTTATTAACGGCCATTACCACAGAGTCTATGACAAATTGTTTATTCATTGAACTACTCATTGACCAGCCAACTACCATACGTGAGTATAGATCGATTACTGCTGCCAAATATATCCATCCTTCCTTGGTTTTTATGTAAGTAATATCAGTTACCCATATTTTATTTGGTTGATCGACAATAAAATTTTGATCTAATATGTTGGGAACTATTACTCTATTGTCCGTTTGCTGTTTCTTAGTTTTAAATTTTCTTCTAAGTATAGCTTTAATGCCGTTCTTTTGCATAATACTTTGCACTGTCTTCAAGTTGCAACTTTTATCTAAAGCTCTTAATTCAGCATGAATTTTAGGGGCTCCATATCTACATTTAGAAGCTTGATATATTTTTTGAATATCTGCTAATAACTCTTTATTTGCTAATTCTCTATTGCTTATTTTCCTCGCAGTCCACTTATAGTAGCTACTAGCAGATACATTCAAAATCCTACATAATTCCGATACTTTATGACAGTTGCTATGCTCTTTTATAAAAAAATATTTTACTCTTTTTGACTGGCAAAATATCCCAGAGCTTTTTTTAAAATGTCTCTTTCCCTTGTTACTCTTGCTAATTCTCTCTTTAAATCAAATCTCTCTTTGTCGTAAGGAGCTACGTTACCCCTACCTGGAAATGCATTTGTTGCTGACTTTCTTTCGTTATACTTTTTTATCCACTTACCTAATACATTAGAGCCTATACCTAGATCTTTTGCTACTTTTGAAATTGTTTCCCCTCTTTCTCTAAAAAGTTTTACAGCTTCTTCTTTGAACTCCGCTGTATATTCTCTTCCTTTTGGCATGTTGTACCTCTCTATAAAAACATTTTTTTTATTATAAAAACTTACCAACTTTCTCTCCTCTTTCTATGGGTAAGGTCAGTATCATTTTCTTTTTTATTGTAGACACTGCCTAGGCAAAATAGAAGGTAATTCATTCCTTAATGATTGGCATCAGAACTTAGTATATGAAGTCTTGGAAGAAGCATTAGTAAATCGTAATCATGTACTACATAATAAAGTAAAAGTCCATTATGAAGCTAATGAAAAGTTAGATAATTTTGGCAAAGATATCATTAGGAAAAAGTTGAAAATGTTATGGAATATAGAGTTAGTAAATAGGACATTAAATCAAATAATAAAAGGTAAAGACGTTGAAGATGAGGATTGTAAAAAATCAGCTATAGAAGAACTACTGCGTCTAGATTTGGAATCAGAAGACATAATGAATGAAGCTGAGCAAAGGTTTAAATGTTTAAAGAAAAATTTAAAGGAAAAGAGTATTAAATTACATAACTATTCAGCTAATAATAACAATGATAATCCGCTAAAAAGCATTGATGGAGTGAAAGAATATATAATAAATAACTTCTCTTTATCTTTGCTGTTAAAAGAAGAACAAGGAATGTTAAAGGAAATTTTAGGATGTGCAGTAAAACAAAAAAAGAGCGATGCATTATTGTTACTACTATGCAATCAAGCTGATTATAGAGAATTAAATAAGAATCTACTAGAAGAAGAAAAAATGCCATTTTTAGAATTCAACCACTATGGATTAGAAATCCAAAGATTGAGAAAAAGCATAGAATGCTAACTTTCGACTTGAAAGTCACCAATTCTCGTTTAGAGTGGTTTTCAATGTAGTCTTTTATCATTTGATCAGTTACATTTCCAGTAGTTCTTACAAAATAGCCAACTGTGCCCATAAATGCTTTTCCCAAACTTACCATCAGCCATTATATACTTGAAAGGATGGACTCAAGTACAGGGTTTTTCTCCCAAATTTGGGACAATAAATCTTCTGACATTACCATCAGTCTATACTCTTCAAACCACAGAACTGATCTCATATCATTTCTCAGCGCTTTGCCACCTCTCATACGCTTCTTTTACTTTTGGATGGGCAGTTAAAGCATCAAAGAACTCATGACTTACAAGTCATATACTCACCAATCTTCAATATGACGCAATGCATTTACGCTTAACATCTGTTGTTGCAGTGCCTAGAGCAAAACTTTTGGGGTAATTTCAAACTCTGTATATAAATTGCTAACCCCATCAGCATCTAAAATTTTAATGCTCCCATACGCAAATGTTCTAACGTAATTGCATCTCATCGATTGCAAATGATCAGTTATAACGTCAGCTAGAGCTCTAAGTTCATTTTCTGAACCAAATGCTCTTATTCCCTATACTTCTTCTGGTATCATCATAAAGTTCTAGGTCGAAAGAACCGCACCCATAAATCTATTAACAGCTTGGTTAATGTAATTGCTGAAAACATTGAGCATAATACCCCAACTGATAAGGTGACAGCAAAACCTTTGATTGGCCCATTACCAATCATAAACATTATTCCTGCAGCAATCAGTGTTGTAATGTTGGAATCTAGTATCGCTTTAATTGCGTTTTTAAACCCCTCTTCAATAGATCTCATGACCTTTTTTCCTGATTGCATTTCTTCTCTAATGCGTTCAAATATCAAGACATTTGCATCAACGGACATTCCAACAGTTAAGGCAATCCCAGCAATTCCAGGTAGAGTCAAAGTAGATTTCAGCAAAGTTAAAACTAGCAAAATAAAAACTATATTAAAAAATAGTGCTATAGAGGCTAAAATGCCAAGCAATCCATAAGATATTATGATAAATAATGATACCATAATAACAGAAATTAATGCTGCCATTTCACCTTTTCTAATTGATTCTGCGCCAAGGCTTGGCCCTATGGTTTTTTCTTCAATGATACTAAGTGGAACAGGTAGTGCCCCTGATTTCAGTATTACTGACAGTTCGTTAGCCTGGTCAAGAGTAAAATTACCACTAATTGCAGCCTGTCCACCAGTGATTGCTTCCCTTATCACCGGAGTGGTAAGTACTATACTATCTAAGACAATTGCAAATGGCTTACCTACATTTTCTTTAGTAATCTTAGCAAATTGCTTACTGGCTGTGCTGTTAAATTTTAAATTCACAACTGGCTTACCTATAGAATCAAAACCAGTAGTTACATTCGCTAGTGCATCACCACTGAGCTCAATTCTACGCAGTACTGGATAAAAATTACCGAATTCATCATTTAATAAAAAAGTAGTAATTTTATTTATGTCTTCTATTTTTCTTATGCTGTTATCCAGTAGATGAAAAGTTAACTTAGCAGTTTTACCAAGCAAAGATTTTATTTGCTCTGTATCATTTACACCAGGCACTTGCACTAAAATCTTATCATGCCCCTGTCTTTGAACAGTCACTTCTTTAGTACCCATTTTATCTAAGCGACGTTGTACATTAGCTATTGACTCAAGCATTACATCATTATACAGACTATTTTTATAATTTTGGCTATATGAAAGTAGAAGTGTAGTATCTTTATGTGATAATTCTACATTACTGTTAATTTTTTTTATTTCCTCTACTGCATTAGTGTAATCACTATTATCTTTTAAAACTAATGTTACAACTTGATTATAATGATCAAGCTTATCATACTTTATCTTCTTTTTCAAAAATGCTTCTTTTATTTCATTAACAGTACTATCTAGTTTTTCTTTAATGTAAAAGTTAAAATCTGCTTGCAATAGTAAATAAGCTCCTCCTTTAAGATCAAGACCGAGGTTTATTTTATTTTTTGAAATCAGTAGCTTGCTATCTATAAAATTCGGAAGTATTAAATACAATGAAATAATAGATATGAAGAATATAAAAACAGCTTTGATCTTAAAGGTGATTGCCATACTCTCATTTTATAAAACTTCACAATATATACAGTAATTGTTTTACAGAAGCAAGTTTCGCAAGAGGTTTATAAAGCAAATCCTATTATTTCCTTAATTTCTTTTAGTTATACAATAGGTCTACTGATAACCAAATGCAATCCATCATCTAAAATAATTAAAGTTGATACTAATTTACATTTATGTACTTAATTGTTATACTTATTAACATTTGATAAAGGGGCTTAAAATGCTTTTTAGCGACAAATTTACAAAAAAATCTCTTCATAATTTTTTGTGTACAGATTGTCTATTGGACGTGAAATCAGAAAATATAAAAGAAAAATTTAGCTTTTTTCTTGTCAGATGCGATGCAAAAAACAAAGAAAAGATATTTTCTCACATTCCAGAAAAGCTTTTTACTGAGTTCACTGATAAAGGAAAAGAATATCTAAAAATTACAAAAGGTGATTTGTTGTGCTATCAAAAAGAGCATATGGCTAACCCTATCCGCACTTGGTGTGATGGTGATGAATATAATACAAGACTTATAATATCTTTGTTATTTCAAGCAACATCTGAGTGGGGTGAGTATTGTACAAATTTATATGATCATGGACAAGATCACTACATACATGATCAAAGAGCAGGTAGCGGTAAAGCAAAGCAATTTTTAAATTGGCTATATAGTGATGATGGTTATCCAGGACGCCTTGAGGAAAAAAATGAATATGAAAAGTTAATACCACTGTGCTTTCCCAATCCAGAGTTATTAAGGGAACATTTTTCGTTTTTAGGTGGTCAATATAGCTTGAATATTTCAGATGATTGGGAGAAGAGTATATTATATAAAACCTTGAACGATTCAGGATTATTGGATGAGTTTACCATCCAAGACAAAGATGATCAAAAAGAGATTAAAAAGGCAATAATAGCACCTTTTTGTATCTGGCAAAAAGCAATTAAGGAAGTTTTGAAGCAAAAAGATCTAGAAAAGCAGTTATCTCTAGAGCAACAAAAAACTCACCTTACTTCTTTAAAAGGGAAGTTTGATAATGATAAAGATAACTCTCGGTCAACATTGTCGGAATCAATTAATGCCGATAAAATGGTAATACAAAATGCATCCAACGCACTACGTCAAATAAGGCAAAATATAGCAGCGAATAAAGAGTTCTTTAATAAGTTTACAAACGATATGGGAGTACTGCAAGCTGAGCAATACTTCCGCGCTTTAACTGCACATATAGATTCTGAAATCGCATTTCTAGACGATCCTAAAAACAATTTGACTAAAAAAGACTTAGACACTTTTTTAAATCAAACATGTAAGGAAGTTCATAGTGATATCAATGAGCTCCTACTTGCACATGACTTTTTCCTTGCAGACAGCCTCGAGCATCGTGATATGGTTATAAACCTTACACGCAGAGAGGTAAAAGAGTTATATAAATATACATCAGAAAAGATAAAAGCTTATGTTGTAGAAGGTAATAAAGAAAATAAAAGTGAATGGTTATTGAAACAGCTGGAATTAAATCCACTATTTGAATTCTTTAGCACAAAAAATACTGGTGCTGTAGATGAATTATGGAAGATGGTTGAAAGTAATGACGTTTTAGATAACAAGAAGGATATGCTTGATTTTATTGATGAATTAAAAGAAGTAGTCAATGGTTCTTCTGATAACAAGAATAAAGTACATATTGAACTAAGCAGGTGGCTAGCTTTTAAGCAATGGTTATATAACGTATCATACTATATTCCACTATCTTCAATATGGTTGTCTCACATTAATCCAAGCAAGTCACGAACAGGAACAAAATATAAAGGCAGTACTTTAAAAGAAAAATTGTATACAAAAAATAAAGTAATACCGGCTTCAGAATTTTCACAAAGTATAAGAAAATATTTAAGCTTAGACACGAAAAATAAAGGGGTTGTAGAAAGCAAACATGAAGTAAATTGGTTAATAAAAGAATTTTGTAAAAAACATAACATATCAGGAGCTCGAGAAAGAGTGCTTACATACTTAGGTAAGAACAAAGTTCTTTGGTACACTTTACTTTCTGTATTTATATTACTTACTTCAGCTGCTGCAATTGCAGGAAGAGTCTTATCTTATTTAGGAATAATTCCACCTGTAGCAGTAGATAGAATGATAAATTCACTTCGAGGAATATTTGACGGCTTTGTCATAATGTTTGGGCTTGATACCATAATAGATAGTATATTTATTCTTGCTGTTGATTTTGCTGGCATAGTAGTTAGAGTTGTTGATTTTATCTTGCTTTTTGGGCTTCTCTCAACAGTTATCAGATGCATAACTAAAGGCATAGGTAAAATAGTTGAGGGAATAAGTGATGGTTTTAAATCGGTATACGAGGCCATTAGAGTTTATGGATTAAAAGGTAGCTTAATTCTCTTATACGATAAAATAACAAAAAATAACAAAGAGCATAAAGCAGAAGCATGTGCAATCGAGAAAAAGGCAGAGAAGAAAAAAGATATAATGATGAATGAAGGATGTGATATTAATGATATATCACAGACAATACAAAAGCTATGGCAAGAGTCGCATGGGAAGGAAAATGAGCATAAATCAAATAGCGAAAGAATGAAGTATGTTTTTAATAACCTCAAATCCCTAATTGAAACTAATGTAATCTGTAGGGATGTGAAACCCTCTATGCTTTTCAATAATTTTTCAGACAATGTTTATAATTCAAGTAAAAGTGAATTTAACTCTAGTAATGATTGGAATTTTATTAAATTTCAATACGAATTCCATTATCTACTAAATAAATACCCAGAAAAGTTTTCGGTAGGAATTCATTCAAATAATGGCAATATGCAATATGCAAAGAGAGATATTACTGTAGAGAACTATAGAATGAAAATGTATGATGTAATGGCAGCAGTTTCTTTGCAAACAAAGTTAGTTCCAGTGGAGGAAAAAGAAGGAGAATGTATTAAATTTAATAAGGTAAACAATGGAGAAAAGGTAAATTTAGAGGTACTAGATAAAAAAATTGCAGCAATAAAATGGGCTATTAATAGTATTGAAAATTATGATGTAGACTTTGCTATAAAAAAAGCAGAGCCTGTATTTCAAACTACAAAAACTCATATGAGTGCTGAAATTGCTCTTTATGATTATAGTAAAAAATTAGAAGAACTGCGTAAACGTATCTCTGAAGGTGAACAGATATCAGTGAATGAGCTTAATGCTTATGAAATGATCTTTTCACAGTATATTGCAAATGCACATCATATACTTAGTAGTATTGATAAATTTACTGCTAAAAATCATGAAAGTAGCAGCTTGCATAAATTTAGAGAAGCTTTTGATAGTAATGTATTGCTTAAATCTCCATCTCATGAAGCTGAAAATGCATCTTTTATATTTGGAATAGACCGTGGAGGAGTTTCAATTTTTTCTCGCATGAAAGAATATGTAACAGATTTTGTGAGCGAGTTTCAAGATCCACGAGTATTTGCAACTGCTTTTGCTGTATATTATATTGTAATAGAGGTTCCGTACTTGATAGACGCAGCACATTTAATCACTGATATGCCAGAGACAATACTTAGCCATATTGGTTTAGAAGTGGTGCATTATAATCTTACTGAAACAGAGATAGCAAGAATATTCTTTGAAATGTTTTATGAAAGAGGTGAATTACTTAAAGATGTATGGGTGCTTTCAATTGTATTGAAAGATGGAGTTATAGGTGAAACTGAGATGAAAAAGCGTTGGTCTGAAGTCAAACAAACGATAAAAAAAACAAAATCACATGATCATCATGACCATGGCAGCGCTAAAGAAAGGTTAACTTCATTCATCAACAACTTAGTGCATTTAATTCTTACAATATTATGTATTAACCTTATTAGAAACTTACTTCATAAAACAAAAACTGAATATCATACCTTCTCCCACTATGAGCAAGAAAAAGTTGATTCTACAATTGAACTGGGAACTGATGCAGTAGTGGGTCAAAGCGTACAACAACAATTTCAAGCTGCATAGCCCCTGAGTACAAAAAATAAGAAAGGAGGTAGTTTAACCGTCAGTCAATAGAGAAAAGGAGAAACTACCGTATGGAATATTACATAAAAGAGGAAACAAATTTTAGAGTTCTTAAAGAGCATAAAAAGAATACGCAAGAAAGATGAAAAACGGTTAAGAACATTCATAGAAGCAGTGTGGTATATGGTAAGAAGTGGCTGTCAGTTGAGGTTATTACCGAAAATTTATAGTCATTACAGGAGTATACATAAAAAATTTTAAAGGTGGTACGAAATAGGAAAAAATGCTTCGGTTTAATTTAATTACTGCTATTTACGAGTACCTAATTGAATTTTTAACGAAATCTACTACTTACCTCGTTAGATCTTTTTTTCTCAAGTTCTGCAGTTTTAGGGCCAACAATTTCTTTATTCTCTTCATGATTAGTTGTTGGATGACGAGTCAATGGTTTAATTGATTCATTAGCTCTTTCTTGTAAATTAGGATCAGATATGTTGCTCATTGAGTTAGATCTTTTTATCTTACCTGGACTACTTAGTTCACTTTTATTTTTTTCAGTACCAGTATCTTGTGTTTGATTCATGTTTATTTCATTATCATGTTTCTTATTTTCCACTGGGTTATGTGTTTTCGACTGATCTAAATCGCCTGTTTTATTTTGCTCAATACTTTCTTGTGGAATATCTTGTTGTCTACTTTCTACTCCATGGCCTCTTATCTTATTAACTACCAATTTTCCTCCATTTAACGCTTTATCTCCTAACTGACTTAGTACATTATAACTTACATCTAACAACTTCTCTGCCCCTTGAATAAGTCTACCACCTGATATTATATCAGCAAATACAAAAGATGCCGTAATTGCTGCACCAATTGGACCTCCAATCATAAAACCAACTCCAACAGTAGCGCCTCTGATTAGCCATCTTTTAATGAAACCAGGTTTCGTATTTTCCTTGTCCTTATGTTCAGTTTTTCTATAATTACCATACAATAAAGCTCCAGAAATCATACCAACTATGGGATTAATAGCAAAAGCAGCAACTGTTAATCCTGTTCTCCATGGTAGATAATTTGTTATTTTATCAAATTTGCTTTTTTCAGCTTTTTCAGGCATTTTTAGTTCGTTGTTTATAAATATATTAACTATTGTACAAATAGATTATTAACTATTAATTAATATAAATATTTACTTTTTTATAGATCATTTTATGGATAGTTTATTAAAAAGTTTACTATACTTTAAATCTAAAATGTATAACATCACCATCCTGGACAATGTATTCTCTGCCTTCAAATCTGATTTTTCCAGAGTCTTTACAACCCATTTCACCATCGTGTTCTAGATAATCTTTCAGGCTAATTGTCTCTGCTTTTATAAATCCCCTTTCAAAATCACTATGAATTACTCCTGCTGCTTTTTCTGCTGTTGTTCCCTTTTTTACCGGCCATGCACGAGCTTCTTTTGGTCCAATAGTAAAAAATGTTATCATATTAAGTAGATTGTACATAATTTTAACAACAGAATCTAATCCTGATTCCTCTAAGCCAAATTCAGATAAAAAATTTGCTTTTTCCTCTTCATTTTCAAGACTTGCAATTTCTGCCTCTAGTCTTGCTGAAATACAGCAGTGCTTACTACCAGTTTCATTTGCCATTTTTTCTACAATTTTAGATAAGTCATTTCCACCAACGAGATTTTCATCTTCAACGTTACAAACATACATAATAGGTTTTGTTGTCAGCAATTGTAATGATTTTATCTCTTCCTCATGAGAATAGCCTAAACTCCTTGCTGGCCTACCATTTTTAAGCACTTCTAATATTTCTAACATAAGATCTAGTGTTCTTTTAGATTCTTTATCACCAGATTTTACACTTTTTTGTAATTTTCGTTCTACACTATCAATATCTGCTAAAATTAATTCCATCTCTACTATTTCAGCATCAGATATTGGATCTATATTATTGTGGACATGTGGCACATCATTATCTTCAAAACAACGAAGTAGATGAATAATTGCATCAACTTCCCTAATATGGCTTAAAAATTTATTACCTAATCCTTCGCCTTTGCTTGCACCTTTAACTAAACCTGCAATATCCACAACTTCAAGCTGATTATATATGATCTTCTGAGATTTTGCAATCTGAGCCAGTTCTAATAAACGCTTGTCTTTAATTGCTACACGCCCTACATTTGGTTCTATTGTGCAAAATGGATAGTTTGCAGCCTCAGCCAAACCAGTTTGAGTAAGAGCATTAAAAAGAGTCGATTTCCCAATATTTGGCAAACCAACAATACCGCAATTGACACTCATAATAATATAATAAAAATAAATAGTATATCGACCTTTTTAAGGTAGTGAAGATCTTTTAACTTCTTCATCTGATTCTTCGTCATTTCTGGTAATTTCTTTACCATTAAGTATATCTTTTATATCGTCACCAGTTAAAGTCTCAAACTTTAATAAATTAGAAGCAATACGCTCTAACTCACCTTTATGCTCTGTGAGAATATCTTTAGCTTTATCATAACATAGAGAGATAATATTTTTTATTTCTTGATCTATAAGCTCAGCTGTATTATCAGAGATCGTTTCATTATTATTCTCTCTACCGTGATCTAATAGTCCAACTTTATCACTCATGCCCCATTTTGTGACCATAGCACGAGATAGATCAGTTGCTTGTTTAATGTCTGATGAAGCACCGCTAGTTACTTTGTCATAACCAAAGATAAGTTCTTCTGCAACTCTACCTCCCATTGCAACAGTAATATCAGCGATCATCTTCGCTCTTGTAAGAGATACTCTATCTGTTTCTGGAAGGCGCATAACAAGCCCTAAGCTTCGTCCTCTTGGAATAATGGTTGCTTTATGTATCGGATCTGAAGCTTCCATCTTAGAAGCAACAACTGCATGCCCAGCTTCGTGATAGGCTGTCAGCTCTCTCTCCTCATCTGTCATCATTAAAGAACGTCTTTCTGCTCCCATCATAACCTTATCACGAGCGTATTCGAAATCTGCCATTGTTACTACTTTTTGATCTTTCCTAGCTGCTATAAGTGATGCTTCATTTACTAAATTAGCAAGATCAGCTCCACAAAACCCAGGAGTTCCTCTTGCAACTGTTCTAATAATAACATTTGGCGCTAAGGGCACTTGCTTAGCATGAACGCCAAGTATTTTTTCGCGTCCATTGATATCTGGTACAGATATAGTAATCTGTCTATCAAAACGTCCAGGTCTAAGTAGTGCTGGATCTAAAACATCAGGGCGATTAGTAGCGGCAATTATTATCACACCATCATTAGATTCAAAGCCATCCATCTCAACAAGCAATTGATTTAAAGTCTGCTCCCTTTCATCGTTACCACCTCCTAAACCAATACCGCGATGTCTACCTACAGCATCTATCTCATCAATAAAAATTATGCAAGGAGCATTTTTTTTTCCCTGATCAAACATGTCTCTAACACGGCTAGCTCCAACTCCAACAAACATTTCAACAAAATCAGAACCAGAAATACTAAAAAAAGGTACTTTTGCTTCACCAGCAATTGCACGCGCAAGTAGGGTCTTTCCAGTTCCTGGAGGACCAACTAACAAACAACCTTTTGGGATTTTGCCACCTAATGATTGAAATTTTTGCCTATGTTTTAAGAAATCAACAATCTCTATTAATTCATCTTTTGCTTCATCTATCCCTGCAACATCATCAAATGTGACTTTTTTTCTGTTATCCGTCATAAGTCTTGCTCTTGACTTACCAAAGCTCATTGTTCTGTTGCCACCAGCTTGCATCTGCTTTAGAAAAACAAACCATACTATAACTAGTAAAAACATGGGAAACCATGATATCAGTATACTGCCAATTAAACCAAGAAAAGACTCACCAGTTGAAAAACTAAAATTTACTTGTTTTTCATGAAGAGCTTTGATCAAATCATTATAAATTATGCCACTTGATGTAAAACTCGAGCCATCTTTTAGCTTCCCTTCAATATTGTTCTGTTTTATTACCACACTATCAATTTCATTACCATCAAGCTTATTTAGAAATCCTGAAAAAGGTAAATTTATATTATTCTTGCCAAGAATTCCTCCATTTAATTGAAAGTAAACAACTGCAACAATAACAATGACAATAAGCCAGATTAATAAACCTTCAAAAATTTTTCTCATGCAAAAAGCTCCTCATTTGTATGATTTATACAATTCATTATATTTTCTTTAATTAGATTACTAATTGAAAGAGTAAGTTTATCATCTATATTGTTGTGATTTATATGTGGGTAAGCAAGTATTTTTTCATTTTTTGAGAGAACAGGTAGGGAATATAATGTTTTATGGTAATATTTTTTTAGATATTCCGGTAGTTGATTATTTGTTTTCAAAGCACTTATAGTAACTGTTTGATCATGTTGGCTATTTTTTATTTTGCATATAAACCTGTTATCCCACTTATATTCTATAGTTTTGTTTAACTTTAGTTCTATTGTTTTATCTATAATTGCTGCAGCTTCTCTTATGACTAAAATGCTATTCTTATTTTTTAATATTATACAGCCATGAAGTGTATGACTTTTATCATAATTCTTTTGCCATATTTGGTTAAATATATTGCTAAAACTACTATAACGTGGCTTGTAATACTTATCCCCTATTGCCATTAAGGAATAAATAAGAACTCTTATTGCTATTTCCTCTGGCAATTGGTAAAAATCAGGAAGTTTTATTTCGACATAGCCTAAAATAGATATAACTGAACATTGATCAAATGCAATTCTCGTATAGTGTATCAGGGCAGTAAGTGCCCTTTTCATGTGCACACTGGTTAGATAAATTCGTTTTATTAATATTTCTGGGTTATCACTGGTTTTTAGAAAGTTACGGTATATAGTACGCTTATACTTATTGTCTTTATTACTTGGATCTTCTACCCATTTTATATTATGACTGAGCGCATATTCTTTTAAAATATTACGACTAAATGTCAGGAGTGGTCGCAATATATAAACATCATTAAAAAAATATCTATCACCAATTGCAGATAACCCTTCCACACCACTACCACGCTCTAGTCTTATAAAAAGAGTTTCCGCTTGATCGTCAAGGTTATGAGCAGTAAGAAGATACTTTACCTTATTTTGATTACACCACTCCGTTAATAACCCATACCTTGCTTTTCTTGCTTGTGATTGCACATTGCTTGTGATTTTCTTCTCTTTTTTCCAGTTTAATATACAACACGGAACTTTAAGTTGCTCTGCATACTGAGAAACAAACAATACTTCTTTTTGTCCTTCTGGACGCAAACCATGATTTACAGTAAGCACAATTGGTGCTTTTTTTTTATTTTCTTCTGCCCATTGTGCTACAAGATGCAACAAAACCATGCTATCTACTCCACCTGAAACAGCAACGGCAAAGTTTTGTTCTAATTTTAGATTATTGATAATATTAGCGAACAATACCTTTAAATTCATATTTTTTTAAAATTTTACTTTTTTATAGTATGAATTTTAATCAGTATTATATCGCATTACAAATTTTTCTAAATATTAATTGCTACTACCTATAAGTAGCAGCCATATTAATGTGATAATTTCCTTTCCTTATTGGTTTAAACCTGTAGTGACCCCTTTTGGATTTACACAATCTGTAAGGTTTTTTAATCGTGTCATCAGTGTAACAATATCATTACTTTTTTTACTATCTTTCCCACCTTCATTCGTACATATCCCATCATTGTCTTGCTGATCAAATATACGTTCGCTACGAAGCTTCTGCTCTGTCGTGCTATATATACAATATTGATGACACAATATTAATGTAGATACTAATGCTAATACGATTAATCCTATCTCTAAAGGTTGTTGAACATTTTCTCTTAGGATATTGTACCTTGTTGCTAAGATTGCGCTACATGAAGCAATTATAACAGCAGTTACAAAAACAGACATTATTATAATATTTGTTCTATCTTTATCAGCATGAAATTCCTTATACATGCTACGTGCAATACTCTCAATCTCTTGTTTATTATTATGGCTACTAATGCCACCGAGCAATGATTCTAAAGCGTCTATACTACCATTTTTTTTAACATAGTGCCTTTCGTATTTACCTAACTGTTTTGTGTCTAAATTTCCTGTCATGCATCCCCCCGGTTTTTAACAAAATATTAATTAATGTTATATTAATATTAAGCATACGTCAATGGACTTACTGCAAAAGGAGATGTATATTAATTTATTATAGCAATTCATCCGTTTTTGGGCTATTTTCCATAACACCAATATTTACCAACTATTGAAGAGTCATTAGACTATCCATGTTTGTTTCCACATTTGCACACACCACTCTAGTGGATGGTGCTACCTCAATATTCTCAAAAAATCTGTTCCATATTTCGCAAAAATTATCCCTTATTTTAGGCCATACAATATTGTTAAATGTTTCTCCTTCATCAGAAAATGTATTGCCTATAAGCTCTCCTATATCTGCATAAGTAGCATCAAAATATTGAAGAACTTGCTCTACTTCTACGTGAGTTTTTTGTGTCAGTTCTACTGCTTTATTAGTGTTTTCATAACAAGATGACGCTCCTAACCCAATAATCCAAGATGACAACCCTAACTTAACCCAATTAGTAGCAACACGAAGATACTTATTATATTTTTTAACAATACCATCATCTTTGTCATTTTGTAAGTTACTTATTAAATATCTCACCAATTCATTTATTAAAGGAGATAGCAAATCATGACAAAAATATTTTACATTGTCTTTTGTTGCAATTATGGGATTTTTTATGGATTTTTGTGCCAAATAATATTCAAGTTCCGCTTCTTGTAATAATTTTTTGATTTCTCCATCATCAAAATTATCCTGCTTGAGCATATTAATTAGCTTATCTTCTATTATTGAAAATTTTATTTTTTCATTAGAAAGTAATCTTGCTTTATAATTATTTTCTGCTTCTTCATTTACAATTAACTCTTCTTGCTCTAGCTTAAATTGTTTTAGTAATTTTATAATTGCCTCACCATCTTTTAAGTGCATCTCTATTAAACGTTCCTTCTTCCTATTTCCTATCTCTACTTCATAGTCAACAAATTGACAGTACTCACCAATCAGGTTATTGATTGATGGAAGCATGTCACCATTTGCATCTATTAATTCCATTCTAACACTTTGATCATTTACGTTAATTTCGCATCCTCCTTCTTCATAAAATTTAACTAGTTCATCTACATCTTTTTTTATTATCTCAATTTTTTTCTCTATTTCTGCTTTTTTCTCTATTTTTGCCTTTTTTGTATCACAGTTTATCTCTTCTTTTATTGTATTAAATTTTTCTATACATTCTTTTGTCTTGGTATAAGTGCTTCCATTTCTTGCTGATTCAGATAGCTGATTCAGTTTTGAATTTAAAATTTTCAAAGATTCATCTATGAACTTATGTGCTAATTCATGATTTATTTTTATTTTATCTTGTTGATCTTTTAGATCACGACACTTCTTCTCTATTTCGCTTTCTAGTACCTCTAATGATTGATTATTTTTTTTACTAAAATGTTCCTTGATAATTTTTTCAAACATCTCTGGATCAGAAAACTCTATGTCTTCTTTTAATAAAAGTTCTAAACATTTTAATTCTCCTTTCTGCTGTTTACATAAATCCTGTATTTTACACTTTGTTACTTCTGATTGAGCTGTGTTTAATTCATGATCAATTTCATTATAGACTTCATCTCTTTTTTCTTTGTCTAGTTGATCAAGCTGATTAAGTACTTCCTTTTCCTTGTTTGGATTATTGGAATAAACTTTTTTTACTTTTCGTTTGATCAATTTTTTACGAATATCTTGATTAACATTAGATTGAAAGAGATTTGCTAGCTGTTGCCTTAAATCACTATCTCTTATATTTCCTTCTTTGAGATTTTTCTGTATCTCTTTTAATTTACTTTCTATATTTTTATATCTTTGTTTTCCTACTTCTTTCAATTTCCTAATTTTTTCTTCAGCTTTAGATTTCGCATCGTCTACTTCTTTATTAGAACAATATTCTCTATAAATATCAATATTTGTTTTTTTAGTTAATTTTCCTGCTTCTATATATAGTTTATATTCCAATTTTAATAATGAATACATATCATTACTTATATCGTTTGCATTTATTTCTAACCCTTTTAATTTATTTAATTCCTTGATTATATACTCTTTTTCAGTTGGTAAAGTTTTACCTTGATCTTTTAACTCTTGTTTAATTAATATATCTTCTAATTGATCCTTTAGGACAAAATCTTCTTTTCTTCTTTCTTGCCCAACTTTTATTGCCTGTATAAATGCAACTCGGTAAATATCTTCTATTAAGGAACTTATCAGCTTAGAATCTATACTATCTACTACCTTAAGTCTGAATTCATTTAATAATCCCTTTAACTTACTAGATGTGATATCTTTTTTCTCTAATTTTATAATTTTATCTACAGTTGTGGCAAACTCTTGCAAAGAAGTTTTGAGTACTCTTTTGATTTGACTTTGCAAGGGCATAAGATCATTTTTTAAAATAACATTAGCTGATAATTTCAATACAACATTACCCTTAATATCAGATGTAATCTTCATCCAGTCATTATTCTTATACAGATCTCTAATTAACTGTTTGAGCTGTATAGGAAATTGAATTTGTATATCAAACTCAATTTTTGAATCATCTACCTCTTTATCTTGAAATGATATTGTAATATTTTGATTTTCATATTGATCCCCTCTACTAATCTTCAGAGTAGCAATTAAATAGCTGGATAGTTTTCTGTTTAAGGCACAAAAGGTAATTAAAGCCAGTGTTGCAGGAATAAATAAAGCTAGTAGTACAACTATATTAATACAAATCACTACCAAAGTAAGAATGTTGTATGCTAGTTTTATTTTTTGATTTTCACTTGTTTTTTTCTCTTTTACAATAGGGCCTTTTTGACCATTTGCTCTATACTTTTTGTATAAAACTAACCCTAATGCCGCAAAAGCTATGTAAGGAAGCATCAGAACTGATAAAGCTAAATTCAGCCCTTGCTTTTCTGGACAAGAATAATTTATCTCTTTAAATATTCTACTTAATACATTATACCAAGAAACCAAAAAATCAGAGCTATAGTCTTGATAGTTAAATAAACTCACAGGAATGTTAAGATTAGGGATCTTTTGATTATGTTCTTCGATCATAGTATTTTTTATATCCCCAATTGTAGCAATTATTATGTTAATTACTTAACCAAATGTCAAGAATTATGGTTAATCTTCAATAAACTATCACAAAACAAAACTATTTTAAAGGTCAAAAATATTGCAAGGATTGTATATACTATTCCTCTGCTAATAATTTTAATTATACTCGTTAATAAATAAGTGTATAATTTATGTTATAAGTATTCGTGTTTTAGCTTAATTAATATAGGTAGAGTTCTGTTTATCACAAGTAGAGTGTAAACAAAAATTAGTGATTTACTAGGATATTTTAGTTATAGTTTGTTTATCTGGTCATTAGCTTGGATTCACTATAATAATAAAGTAGGAAAAATACAGTAAAAATTATATCCTAAGTTTTTTACTTTAAAGCAAGATTTTGTTTGTTCAATAGTCTTTTTATTA
Source organism: Anaplasmataceae bacterium (assembly GCA_031546805.1). Lineage (GTDB taxonomy): Bacteria > Pseudomonadota > Alphaproteobacteria > Rickettsiales > Anaplasmataceae > Mesenet. The sequence goes on along the minus strand of JAVBJW010000047.1, from coordinate 10,710 downwards.
TATGCAATTTAGTAATATTTTTAAGCTGAAAGCCGAAAAAAAACAAAAGCAGTTAAATGGTAATAATAAAAAAGGAAATGCATCAGCAAAAGTCTTGGATGTAGACTTTATACCGTATGCTTGTCATTACAATGACTCAACTATATTAACAAAAAATGGAAATTTACTACAAGTAATAAAAATTGAAGACTATAAGATTAGTACAACAAGTGAAGAACTAAAGGACTTAAGATCTGAAATCAGAAATACTTTAGCTAAAAACATTAACATTTCAGAATTTGCTTTATGGATATACACTGTAAGAAAGAATGGTGACTTTAATCTAAAATGGAAGGATACAGGTGATTTTTCTGATGAATTACATAATTCATGGCATACTTTAGATAAAGATAAGCTAAAATATACAAATGAGTTATATATCGTTATATTGATAAATTCTTTAAACGAAAGCCTCAAAGATGTAGTTGGCGCACTATCGTTTAGCTACGTAAAAAATAAACACAAGCTTCATCTACAGAATAAATTTAAGAAGCTACAAAAAGTCGTTGATTCAACTCTTACAGATCTTGAGCCTTTTCAAGCCAGAAAATTGCAGCTTATTTTATGCAAGGATTTTAGAGTGCGTTCCGAAATCTTAGAGTTTTTTAATTTTACTGTTACACTTACGCATAGTAAATACTACATATCAGATCAAGAGTTATCTGAAGATATAAAGAATTTAAAAATAGCTTTTGGATTCAACTCTTTTCAAGTAATAAATAATGATCAGCAAAAGTTTGGTGCTATATTAAGCATAAAAGAGTATAGGGAGATTCCATTAAGTAATATAGATCTATATTTACAATTAAATTGTGAATTTATTATAACAGAGACAATAAGATTTGTAAAACACAGTGAGGCAATAACGGTATTTCAAAAGCAGCGTGACATATTAAAAATAAGTGAAGATGAGGAATTGAGGAAAATTTTAGAACTTGAGGAAATCATTAAGCATGACAATGGTTCAGCTTTCTATAAACATAAAATTAATTTTACGATTATTGCAGATAACAAACAAGAATTAAGCAAAAATGTATTTAACGCAGTATCTGCATTGTCTTCGCTTGGGCTTATGACTATACGAAATGACCTGCATTTAGAAAATAATTTTTGGTTACAACTCCCTAGCAATTTTATATTTGCCACACAACAAAAAATTATACCTACAAAATATGCATGTGGATTTAGTATCTTACATAGTTTTACAGCAGGTGTAATAAGAGGAAGACGTTGGGGTGAAGCAGTAACAACATTTCTATCAGATAAGGGTAATACATATTTTTTTAATTTTCATGGTGTTAAAAATAGTGGTCATACAATGGTTCTGGGATTACCAAGATCAGGCAGGACTTTGCTTATTAATTTTTTGATGTCAGAGTCAAGACGTTTTAACACAAGGATAGTGACATTTGATGATAGTGGTAAATCAATTATATTTATAAAAGCAGTAAATGGTAAATATTATACTATAAACCCTCAGCATAAAAATACTTTACAATTTAATCCGTTAAAAATAGAAAATAATATAAATAATCACAGTATGTTATGCGAGCTATTAAAGAGAATGGTTGGGGTTATAGAAAATAATTCTATAGAAATTGCAATAAAAAAGATAGTTGATTACATATTTAGCATACCAATAGAGTCTAGGTCAATGACTAAGATTTATGAACTCCTTGAGCAGTTAGGTGGTAATATAAAAAAGTGGTGCGATGGTGGGGAATTTGCAAATATATTTACTGATAACGATTCACAGAATTTTAATTGGCAAGAAAAAATTTTGGGAATTAATATAGGAAAATTAACAAAACAAGTAGAATGCATGTCTGTTGTATTATACTACTTTTTATACCGTCTTGAAATGGAATTTGATGGCTCGCCAACGATATTATTGCTAGATGAGGCATGGAAAATTAGTAGTATTTTCACAACAGAACAAGAATTCGATGACTGGATGCAAAGGATGACAAAATTAAATGTGGTTGTAATATTTAGCACTGAAAATTTATCGATAACTTTAGTTAGTAAGTTTTCACAATATATACAAAAGCATATTGATACAAAAATTTTAATGCCTAACCCTTATGCAAGTAAACTTTATCAAGAAATATTCTCTTTATCTAAAGAAGAGTTAAATATGATGTTACAAATACCAACATATGATAGACATTTTTTGTTAAAACAAGGTAATAAATCATTAATTCTTACACTTAATCTTAGTAAAATGCGGGAAATTCATGTATTATCTGCAAATAGTGAAACTGTAAAGTATATGTATGATGCAATTCAAGAAAAAGGAGATGAAGTTAGTAAATGGCTGCCAGAGTTTTATGAAAAATGTAAGCTTTGATATCATAATCATTCTCCTACTTTCATTTTTAATTTGTGTTTTATCATCTCATGTTAATGCCAAGTCTAAGCAGCCCGTATATACACCTCAAAGCATGAATTCCAGTGACAGTTTTTTCAATCCTCAAATTGGAGTATGTACTACAGTAGGTACCGAGTGCGAGAGTTATAGTGATGGTGATTGTAAATATAAATTCCCTACATTTGTAAAATCATATCTTAAATGGCCTGATGATGCAGAGGAAAAACCTAAGATATGTGCGTGTCAGGTTGTCTTCTGCAGTGATACTGTAGGAAGGGTTGTTGTTGGAGTAACTACTGGTTTAATCGGATCAGCAGCAGCACTTGCAGGTCAGGATGTAGATTTTGCTGGTTGTACAACAGATCTAGGATGCATACCAATTCCACTTGCACCTGGCCCTCCTCCATTTTGTGATCAATTTGAGACATCACCTGAAATTAGAATAGTTCCTGTAGCAGCAAGTGATCGATCTTTATCTCAGCCGAAAATAAGAGTGATTATTGGCTCTCCAGCAAAAAAATGTAGCAGTGGTCTTACTATTTCTCAATCTGCTACTTGCATTGATGGTAGTCCCGGTCAAATAATAAATCCAACAGCAATAAATCTAAATGTTAATACAGATGGCAAAGAAAGTGGTAATATTTCTATTCCTTATGGTGGAGTGACGTATATTTTTAGGACTTATAAAGAGAAGGATCATCTTTGTGCAGGATTTTATGGTGACAGTTCGAAGGAGCAAAATATAAGACTAATAAGTAGTGGATGTTTTCCATCACCAAAGGTAAATAAACCTGAGTTGATACCATTGGATGAGAATGGTAATGAATTAGATAATAAAATAATTGGAAGTCAAAAAATCAAAGCCAATTTAAATAAAGTTAAAGTAAAAGTTCAAGGTTACAATAACCCTATAACACTTGTTTATGGCGCAAAAGAATATAACAATAATGGTTTAAAGTTAAAATTAATAAAACCAAAGATTGATAGCAGTAGAAGTTTTATATATGATATAAAATGTAGTGGAGGTGGAAATTTTTCAAAAGACAAAGGTTGCCCTGAAGGTCAATCAATTGATGTTGGTTATAATGAAAATAGTCATGGTAAGGTAGTATGTCTTTCAGGGTGGAATTCTGATGAATACGTACTTCAAAGAAAGGAAAACAAAAGAATCTTTAAATATTTAAGATCATTTGGTAAGCAATTTAATGATTATCGTGTTGTAAAAGGTCAATATATACCATGTAGCAAAAATCCAAAAGATTTAGATACTATGCAACAAAGTGATCTAGATAATATTAGACCATATGACGGTAACTATTATTCTATTGGTAATGATAAATCACCTCCATGTAGTGATGGTAGTCTATGTTGTGATACTAGTTACAGTACTATATATAAATATGAAGATATTGTATTTAATCAACCATTTACTAGTGTTCCATCAGAACCAGGGCATTATGAAAGAGTAGATCTTGAAGATAAAAATGGTGGCAAGGTAACGTACTATGTTCGTTCAACAAGGTACATTAATGAAAACACAGGACAACCTTTTTTCCTTACAAAAGAAGAACTTAATGATCACAAGGGTGAGTTTTTTGCAATCAAAGATCCGTATATTAATAACTTGTGTGTAGATAATTTTGACCGCACTAGTTATACTCAGCCTGGAGAGCATTATTTTCATGCGATAGAAGAAAAAAAAGAAAGTAATGATAATAAAAGTGAGAATAAAAAGGAAAAAAAATGCCAATTTATTACAATGGAAGCTTGGGGTGGAGGTACTTCTGGTTTTATTGATAAAATAAACCCCACTAATTCAACTTCAGGAGCAGCTGGTGATTATGCAAAAGCGACAATCAAAGTAGACGATAAATATCCAATATTTAAAATTGTAGTTGGAAATGGTAGTGAAGGGCAAAATTCTAGAAATGGCACTTCTAGTGAAATATATATGTGCAATAACAATAAAAAAGGCTGTAATAAGCTAATTACAGCAGGTAGTGGTAATGATAGTATACACAAACAGAATGCATCGATAAATAATAAAGATTTGGTATATACTAGATTTATAGGGAGACCAAAAGGCATAGGCGAAAATAATAAAATATCCTTACCTTACCAAGGTAAGAATGATGAAAAGCCACATGAAGCATTATTTCAAGAATCAGATGATTGCAACAAATTAGACAAAAGTAATACTATTAAAAAGATTGAAAATAACAATAAAATACCAGGTTCAGGTGGGTGTATAAACACTGATAAATTATCATATCAAGAAGGTGCAAATGGTAAAGTAATCATTACTTGTGAGCAATGGGAATAGTTAACTTGATTAAGTTATAGAAATTGTGTACAATATTTACAATAAATTAAATATTTGACACTATCGTATATTTAGTTTAGTGCAAAAGGTCTTGAGGTGGGGATATGCATGGTAATTTATTAAACAATATTCTAAGTGCATTAAAGCAGGCAAAAAATCATAACTATAAAGCACTGGATCATATTATCGAAAATGGCAATGAAGAAGTAGATGAAACTCAACTTATGGAATTATCTTGCGGTATACTATCATCTTATTATTTTGATAAAAATATTACAATTAATGAAAAGGAAATTGTAGCAAGAGAAATAGCGCGCTCAAGTAATAAAAAAGTTATAGAACACTATAGTAACTTCCTATTTAAAGATGAGAATTTAAGCATTGTACCTATGTTCTTCGCAAGTAAGGAATACATAAAGGTAATGCTAAAAAATCAAGATGCTTTAAAAAAGTTAAAAAAGTTAAAAATAGAATTGAAAGGTCTAAATGTAGAAATCAATTTTTTTACAGCAGTTGCGTGTGCAGTGAAAGAAAAAAAATTGCTGAAGGATCTGTTAGCATCAAAAGATATTGAGAATATGTACACAGAAAATTTGCAAGATAAGAATAACGATCCATTATATGGATTACTACAAGTAGCAACTTTGTCTGGAAACATAAAGTTTATAGATATATTTTTGAATAAATCTGAGAGTGCTGTACTAAAGTCAGAAGAAATATATTTAAAGCCTAATTTATCAAGGTCTAGTTCACAAGATTTAGGAATAGATGAAGGTTCTGATTTTGATCCTTCAAGTGATACATCAGATACAGAAGATGATTTCACAGAAGCAGATTCAGGGCTTAGCTCTAGAGCTAACACTCCGATCAGTGAATGTATAGCATACGAAAGTGCAGGGGAAGAAGAATCCTTAGATTCAGGGGTTGATTCCGGAACCAGCACTCCAAGTAATAGATCTGAGATAGACTTGTCTGAAACAGAAGAATTCAATTTAAGTGATCATCAAGAAGGATTTAAAAAAAGTTTACTTGAAATTTTAGAAGTCGCAATAAGTCAGGAAAAATATGAAGTCATTGAATCTCTATATAAGAGATTCAATGAAACAAAAGTTTTAAAAATAAAAGAAGTATTTATTACAGCTGTCCAAGACCAAAAAATCAAAGAAGCATTAGAAAAGCAAGAAACTACGCGTCCTGGTTCAGTTAAGGTGCATGATTTAATGAACAAATGGTTTCTTGATATAGAACTAGAGCGAAAGTTTGCAGCAATAAATGAGAAAAAAGAAGTGAAAAGGAAATTATATGGCAATCAGAAGTCAGTATTAGACGTAATAACAGAACTAATTATAAAAATAAAAAATATGATAAATGAAATAATAAACTATTTCTATCCATCAAAAGATATCGAAGAACAACTAAGCACACCTGCACCACAAAATAATGTAAGTAGCTCAGTACAAAAAAACTGTGACGATCGTGCAGTTATCAATCAGTCAATTCCGCACAGCAATATTGATTCAGTTTCAACTACATCTAACTCAAAATGCAACTATCTATTGCAAGTATAGAACTTATCTGTCAGATAGTTCTTTGGAAGGCTCCTTCTTTATGTATAGCTTAATCTGTCATAAATCCAACGTAATTATAACAGAAGCAATAGCGTAATCCTTATCATCACTGAGTGAAATGTGAGTGACTTTATTTTGAGATAAGAAGTTAAATGCACCATTTTTAAGAGCAATACTTGGTTTACCATTTTTATCATTACATACTTCTATATCTTGCATTTTTATGCCACAGCTAAAACCAATTCCTAATGCTTTGGCAAATGCCTCTTTAGCAGCAAAACGCTTTGCAAAGTGTTTTATCTGCATTTGATAATTACTGTACTTACGACTATCTTCTATCTCTTGTTTACTGTATACTCTAGTTAAAAATTTTATCCCATATTTTTGCCAAACAGTTTGTATGCGGGGAATGTAAACGATATCTATGCCGGTGCCTACTATCATTATTTATTTTTAAAACGCTCAATTATATAATCAACAGACATAAATTCTTTTGTTCCATTTGCCCTACTTTTTATTTCAATTAAGTTTTCATTGATAGCTTTTTTGCCAATAATGATTTGCCATGGTAGCCCTATTAAATCCATTCTTGCAAACTTTACTCCAGCACTATCTTTAGTTTCGTCATATAATATTTCATTATTTTGAATGTTTTCATATATGTAATTTGCTATTTTCACACATTGATCATCTTCCACTTGCAAATTAATTAATCCTACTTTAAAAGGAGCAATAGCTTCTGGCCATATAATTCCTTTTTCATCATGATAAGCCTCAATTATAGCTCCAACTAGCCTAGACACCCCTATACCATACGAACCCATATGTATTGGTGTATTTGTACCATCTTTTAAGCTAATTGTTGCGTTCATAGGCTTTGAATATTTGTCACCAAAATAAAAAATATGTCCTACTTCTATTCCTCTACTGATACTTAAATGCTCATTAGATATTGGACACTTTTTAGGATTATGCATACTTTCAGAAACTGCATATATATTCTGCAATTCTTTTATGTTTTCACTTTCTAATAGTTTAGAGAATTGATTATCGTAATATATTATATCCTCACCAGTTTCTGCAAGTATATGAAATTCATGACTTAACTTCCCTCCTATTGGTCCAGTTTCAGCTTTAACTGCAATTGGCATCAGTCCTATGCGTTTGAAGATTTTTATATATGTTTTATACATTAGATCATATGATTGGATCGCACTTTCTTCGTTCTCATTAAAACTATATGCATCCTTCATTAAAAATTCTCTGCTGCGCATAATACCAAATCTTGGCCTAATTTCATCACGGAACTTCCATTGCATTTGATATAGACAGACCGGTAATTCCTTATAGCTTTTTATAGTATTACGTACAACATCAGTTACAACTTCTTCATGAGTTGGACCAAAAAGCATATCACGTTTGTGTCTATCTCTTATGCGCAACATTTCGTCTCCGTAATCATCATACCGTCCAGACTCTTGCCAAAGGTTAGCTGGTTGAATGCAAGGCATAAGCACTTCTATTGCTCCAGATTTGTCCATCTCCTCTTTTATTACAACTTTAATTTTCTCAAGTACTCTAAGTCCTAATGGAAGCCAGGTGTAAATACCTGATACTGTTTGTTTAATCAAGCCAGCACGCAGAGAATATTGATGTGAGATGATACTTGCATCAGACTGAACTTCCTTCAGGGTTGGCAGATAATATTGTGATAAACGCATAGATAATATTTAAAAATTACTGCATTTATACTTCTTTTTCATACGATTTTCTACTTTAAATGCAATCCTTATAATAAATTTCAAGACAAGTCATGCATTAATTATTGGAGTCAGACATATTGAGTCATAGCTTTTTTCACAACCTATAGCAGGCATATATAGTAGAATTATATCTCTTATGTGCCTCGAACTAATACCGCAATACGGTACGCTATATCCACACAAAAACATTTTCATAGTATCTTATAATTCTATGCATTAAAAGTGTCAAATAAGTTAAAAAGGTCTCACAACAACCATTATAACTATCACTATTATAAGAAGTGTTACTATTTCGTTTAAAACACGAAAATAAACATGAGATTTTTTATTGGTATTTCTTGCAAAATCTTTCCTATGTTTAGCAAACAACATGTGAATTATTGACATGATTATTATAGCGAAAGCTTTAGCATGAAACCATGATTCAAAATATACTTTTTTAATACTGACGAGTGCTATACCAAAAAAGAAAGAAGAAATCATAGCCGGGTTTATAATATACCGCAGCAACTTTCTTTCCATCACTTTTAACATATTGTCACTATCAGAACCTGGTTTAACTTCTGTATGGTAGACATAAAGTCGTGGTAAGTATAACATACCAGCCATCCACATTATTACTGAAATAATGTGAAATGCTTCAATCCAATGATAATAATCCATAAATATTCCTAAAAAATTTTACAATTAAATTATACTAAATTATTAGTAGATATAAAATTGAATTTTTTGATATAATTTTATAAAAACTAATAAGGAATAAAAAATGGCAATGAAAAAACACAACAATTTTAAAAAAGAGCAAATTATAAAATCTTATACTGATATGCTCTTTATACGTCGTTTTGAGGAAAAAGCTGGCCAACTATATGGAATGGGTCTAATAGGGGGATTTTGCCATTTGTATATAGGGCAAGAAGCAGTAGCAATAGGTATGCAGCAAGCAGTTCAGCCTGGGGATTCATCTATTACAAGTTACAGAGATCATGGACTTATGCTTGCTTGTGGCTCTGATGCAAAATCTGTAATGGCAGAATTACTTGGAAAAGAATCTGGCTGTTCTCAAGGTAAGGGTGGTTCTATGCATATGTTTGATATTGAAAAAAACTTTTTTGGTGGGCATGGAATAGTTGCAGCGCAAGTTCCTATTGGTACTGGAATAGCATTTGCAAATAAATATAAAAAAAATGGTAATGTAGTTTTTACTTATCTTGGTGATGGCGCAGTAAATCAAGGACAAGTATATGAAGCGTTTAATATGGCATCTTTATGGAAATTACCCGTAGTTTACGTTATTGAAAATAACGAGTATGCGATGGGAACTTCAGTTAATCGTTCTGCTGCTGTCACTGATTTATACAAAAGAGGAGAGAGTTGCGGTATACCTGGAACTCAAGTAGATGGTATGGATTTTTTTGATGTAGCTGAAGCTGGGATAAAAGCTGCAGAGCATTGTCGTTTAGGGAATGGTCCAATTATTCTCGAGGCAAAAACTTACCGCTATCGTGGTCACTCTATGTCAGACCCGGCAAAATACCGTTCAAAAGAAGAAGTTGAGCATATTAAAGAAAATAAAGACCCAATAGAGAATCTAAAAAAATATATTGTAGATAACAAAATCGCCTCTGAAGAAGAATGTAGTAGATACGATAAAGAAATACGAAGTACAATTCAAGAAATAGCTGATTTTGCTCAAAATAGTCAAGAACCAGATTGCAGTGAGCTTTGGACTGACGTTTATAAATAAACCTTTTTTAAATTAGACCTTTGGCATAACCATCGGCTATAAGGCGAATGGATAAAACCTAATCGAATTGAAATTCGACCACTTTCGAACTAATGTAATCAATTCTAAATTATATAGTCTTTTCTAAACTGAATGATAAACTTCTATAATAGCTTGATCAACAAGAAGGAGAAAGTTGTTATGCTGATGAATTTGAGGTCTGAGCTAACTTTTAATTATATGCCAACAGTATTCAGAGTGCTTCAAATCCGGTGAATATGTTGGAAGTAAATAGCAACTTCTATTAATTCTCTTGTTTTAGTGGTTTTAACTCATCTTTGCTTACTAGTATGCAGTTTCTCAGTGGGTCTATAGTAAAAAACGGAAAAAATCTTGCTAAGGTAAATGGGTGCATTATTGTAATAAATTAATGTGCATTGTCTTCTAATGTTTTAACGTGCGATTTTCTTCCGTGGCATTTCTTTTGCTTTTTCGTTTCTTGCCTATTATAAGAAAAAACTAATTAAATACCCGTTGAATGGTTTGTATTATAAAAGCAAAAACAAATTTTAACTTTTTCAAAGAAAGTATGAGGAACTTCTATATTATCCACTATACTATTTATCGCTTCTTTTGCATCATCATCTGTAATTAGTTCTTTTAATTTTTGTTTTATTGGACCTCTGCCAACATCTTTCCCATAATCATTGTAAAATTTTACATAAAGTGTATTAAAAATAAACTTTTTAGTTTCTGCTATCAATGAGCTAATGTTATTCTTAGTTTTGTCACCAATTTTCTTCTCGCAATAGTAATCATCAAAATTTTGCTTTAATATTTCTATTTTTTTATGACTGCATTTTTCTTTAAAAAACTTCTCAGTAATTTTCGGCATTGCTTCATATACCTGCTCGTTTACC
>JAVBJW010000065.1:0-2684 GCA_031546805.1 Anaplasmataceae bacterium | reverse complement strand
GAGCATATTTACAAAGAGAGACTCCTTATTGAGTGTTTTTTCGGTAAAATGAAGAATTTTAGACGGATTTTTTCCAGATTCGACAAGACTGGGCTTTTTAAACTTTGTTGGCTCTCTTATTTGCCTTACATGACATTTTGTCCTCAGGGGCTAAGATAAAGTATACAGATATAAAATATCTGTATACTTTAATCCAATTGTCAAATATTATGTTGAACGTGAGCACTTTGATCTTCTTGCCAAACATTAATTTCTGCTAATGAACTTTTTGCTCCTTCATTGACTACTTTTTTTAATTCAGCTAATAGTTCATCACTTTTCTTTTTTGTATAGTTAGCAGTCTCATTAGCACTCTTGCACGTTCTAGCGATACTTTATGCATCATTTGCACTTATATATTGAGCAATAGGTTTAATTATATCGCGAGGAACAACTACAATCGCTTGTCCATTGGCATCTTGAGTATTTTGTGCTAAGCCATCTACAGCATTAGTCTTAAACTCTCTAATATTATAATCATATATCATATATTGTATAAAATCTAACAAGCGCCCAGGTATAAAGGATAATTGCTCATTAGAACCATACTTTTCCTTAATACTTATAAATTCCATAATCAGTTTATTTTTATAATTGTCATCATCCATGTAATGAGAAATAACTTTTTCTTTTTTATCTCTACTCTTATTTGCCTTTATTACCACCTTAAAATTCATTGGCTATTCAACAAAGCCTTCCAGGATGTCAGAAACATTTATTGCATAACTGTAATTTATTTTATCATTATATAAAACTTTTTATTTATTTCCTCTGTACAAATCAGACTTTTCAACATGAATTGTTTGGTGAAGGCTTAAAGCCTTATGTCATGAGATCATCCATCAAATATTTGCTCGAACTCATCAAGCATGCGAACTAAAAAAAGAGACACCTATTAATTCTAAACTAGAATCTTATTTTTTAAGTTTATTACAAAGAAAACTAAATTATACTCATTAATAACACACTATTAAAGTAATTGAAAACCAGTAATTTTATACTTAAGAAAAACTATGTAAACTGATCTAATTTCTAGTATAAAAATATGTGTTTTAGTACAATAAAGCAAATTATAAGTAATGGTGTATTTGATCCTTATTCTAAAAAGACAATTAAATTTCCTATAAAAGAGATAGGTTACAATATTATCAGTGATATTGATAGCATTATAAAATATTACAATACTAGTTACTTAGTTGCGGATACAACTACAATAAAGCTCATAGATCAAAAATTAATTGCTGATATTCCTCATTATGTCATTCCAAGTGATTCAGTTGCTTCTTATGACCTTGTACAGCTTATTATAGAGAAAGCAAAAAACTTTGATTTTATAATTGCATTAGGTAGTGGAACTATAAATGATTTATGTAAATATGCAAGCTACATAGACCACAAAAATTATATTCTTTTTCCCACTGCAGCTTCTATGAATGGATATACATCAGCGAGCGCATCAATACTTATCCAAGGTTATAAAAAATCGTTGCAAGCGCATCTGCCAAAAGCAATATATATTGATTTAAATGTATTAGTTAATGCTCCATTGCGTTTAACACTTAGTGGTTTTGCTGATTTTATTTGTCGTTCTACTGCTCAAGCTGATTGGTTATTATCACATCTACTGCTTAACACTAAATACAATAGCTTACCTTTCTTACTTTTTTATGATATTGAGCAAATTCTACTTAGGGAATATTTGGGTTTAGCGGCAAAAAACAAAGAAGTTATAATATTACTGATGGAGGCTTTACTATTATCTGGCATAGGAATGGTAATAAGTGAAGGTAGTTACCCTGCAAGTCAGGGCGAGCATATGATAGCCCATGCTATGGAGGCTATAAACGATAGGGGCTTTTCATTACACGGGGAAAAGATCGCTGTTACAACACTAACTATGGCTTATCTACAAGAGAAAATATTGTCATCAAAACCAATAATAAAACCAACAGTCGTAAATGAAAAAGAAATTTTTGAGTGCTTTGGTGCGAAGCATAGAGATGAATTTATAGAAATTTTTAATAAAAAAAAGATTAACAAAGAGAAGGCTGACTATTTTAATGAACTGATTAATGAAAATTGGAGTGAAATTGTTGAAAAAATTAAAGAAAACTATATTTCATCAAAAGTATTAAAAAAAATATTTTATGACTTAAACATGCCAAGTCGTCCAGAAGATTTAGGTTGGAATATTAATAAATATAAAAAAGTTACAAATCTTGCTTTTGCCACACGGGATAGATTTACCTTTCTTGATCTGTAGTGTTTAGACAGTGTCAACAATAAAAAAGAAAATGGTATTTTTGAAAGTTGAGGGAATATATGATTTGAGAGATGAACAATGGAAGAGGATAAAAGGTAGTCTGCCTGGGAAAGAAACGGAAGAAGTGCAAATGATAACAGGAAATTCATAGCATGTGGATAGTGGAGCACCATGGAGCTGCTGAATATGGAAAATGGTCAAATAAAAGATTCGTGAGATGGGCAAAGACTGGAGTTTGGCATTCAATACTTTAGCAGTTGATGAGAGTGGCTCATGGTAGATTCAACAGAGCACATCAGCATGTGCAAGAAAAAAAATGTGGAAACTGATAAACAAGAACAGGAATTAGGACGGTCTAAATTCGAGCAAGTTACACGCTGCT
>JAVBJW010000023.1:0-61848 GCA_031546805.1 Anaplasmataceae bacterium | reverse complement strand
GAGCATATTTACAAAGAGAGACTCCTTATTGAGTGTTTTTTCGGTAAAATGAAGAATTTTAGACGGATTTTTTCCAGATTCGACAAGACTGGGCTTTTTAAACTTTGTTGGCTCTCTTATTTGCCTTACATGACATTTTGTTCACAGGGGCTAGATTTTGTTTCATCTCTGCAAATCTGTTTTCTGCAATGTTTAGTATAAAACTACTGTTGGGTTAAAGCTTTTCCCATTAGATTTCTTTTTCAACCAGCGATATAATGTTGCTATCTCTAAAAGCTCTGCAACCTCATCTTTTGACTTCCCTTTTTTAACCAAAGATACTGCTTTCTCTCTTAAATCTAAGCTGTACGCCATCTCTTTATATACTAAAAATTTCATTATATCTTTATCACTTATTTTTGAATGTACTGTAGTATATCGTTTCTCATGGGAGGTCTTCAGACGTTTTACCGCAAAAATAAGCTTTTGCACTTGATCAGAACGTAGAGAAAGGTTTGTAGAAAGGATGTTGTCTTGGCATCTCGCCTTAATAACCAGGATCCTGTTCAGAAAAAGATACTGTCTTTATATCTTCTATTCCTTTCCCACTCATTCAAATCCTTCAATGGTTACAACTAAGTGATAGGTAGATTTTAGGTATAAAGACTTACAGCTTTTGGTTAATTTCATATGCATTTATCATCCGTTTTAAAAAATACTATATAATCTTTTTTAAGGTTCTTCTTTTACTATAGCAGTTTGTTTATCTCGCCATTTTTTTAGCTTATCAGCAATACCATTATTACTGATAGATAGTATTGATACTGCCATAAGAGCAGCGTTATACGCTCCATTACAACCTATAGCCATAGTTGCAACAGGAATTCCTTTTGGCATTTGTACTATAGAAAGTAAACTATCCATACCATTTAAGTGCTTGCTTTGAATTGGTACCCCTATAACAGGTAGATTAGTTAAAGCAGCTGTCATACCTGGTAAATGAGCTGCACCACCTGCTCCAGCAATAATAACCTTGAACCCCCTTTCTTTTGCTGATTTAGCAAAACTAAAAAGTCTATCTGGTGTTCTATGGGCAGATATTATATAGACTTTATATAATATTTCCAATTCTTCTAGAATAGCTAATGCACCTTGCATTGTTGAAAAGTCTGATTCACTACCCATGATTATTGCTACTTCTGCTATCGTACCTTTTATCATATTAACTTGTCCTTTGATAATTTGCATAAATTTTTTCAGCTAATCTAGAACTATACAGGCTAAAATTAATTATATTTTATTTCAATAAAAACTTTTATCTATTTAGTTTTATAGGAAAAATAGCTTCATCTATACTCAGTGGTAGCTTATCCATGTTGTATTTAGAATCGGAAGCAATTCCATAAATTTTAGATGGAGGATTGATTTTTGCTTCGATTCCATAAATTATACCTTCAAGCAACGCAGTAAACACTTTTTCATTATTACTATCTGCTCCAGGAACTCTGTGCTCTAATCGACATTTTTGCCTATTGCCAGCAGTGTATGGTAACCTAATTGCAGTAGTCCTATTATTTCCTCCCCAGCTAACTGTGGTAGGTGTATGTATGTCAGGATATTTATACCTAAGATACGAATTATCACTTGGGGCAAAATATAGCATATGCTTTTTCATTAGAGCGCATAATCCACCAATACTATACAATAAATAACTTTCTTGCTCACTATCGATGGTACAAAACATATTGCAATTATTGCAATCTAAGAGATTTATGTGTACATTTAGTGCGCTACCTGATTTGTCTATATATGGTTTTGCCTCAAAACTTACTTTACCTTTTAAACTGCAAATTTGCTCAAAAATCATCTCTTTTACTAAATTTAAATGCTGTACTAAAATTCTAAGTTCAGTGTAAGTAGTAGTTTTTAGTTCGTATTGACATTCAGAAGCTTCCTTTTCAAAAGACATATTCATACTATTGCTTATTTTTGCAAAGAGCAAATCTATTTCTCTTTGTTCTACTTCTTCAACGTAGAATTCCAACTCAACACCAAACACAGGAAATAGACCTAACTTTCTATTTATATACTCTAAAAACTCATTGAGCATGAATTAACATGGTGTTTTTGTTGACTAATTTACAAGTGATAGGTTTATATTCTATTTATCCTGAGGTTCTTTGTCTTCTGTGTCACCTTCATCCTCTTCATAATCATCCTCTTCATAGTCTTCTTCATCTTCATAATTATCTTCTGTGTCATCCTCGCTATCTTCGTAATCGTCCTCTGTATAATCCTCATCGCTTGTATCTTCTATAGACTCTTCATCTTCAAATTGATCACTCTCATCTTCGTATATAGCAACTGAATTATCATTCTGTTTTTGTGCTTCATCTGGAGATGGCAATGCATCAGTATTTTCTATTGTTGAATCATTATCTTCTTTTTTGCCTTCTTTAGTTCTAAGTGGAGAATTATTAGGATTGTATGGCTCTTGTATAGGAACAAAAGTTTTCTTAAGTAACCTTCTTGTAAATGTTTTATCAGTATAGTATTGAATCTTCCTAGATTTAATTGGATATGTTGATTCTATTAACACTATTTGTTCATCACGCGGAAGCATAATAATTTCTTGTGGTAGTAAAAGAGCCCTTTGTGTCTCTGAAATATGTAATGACCTTGAAGCTGGGTTTAGATCAAGGAACTTAGGTCTATTAAGAGACTCTTGTTGTACAGTTTTATTACCTATCAATTGCGATATTAAATTAGCTGTTTCAATGTTGTTCGCAGCAAAAGTTACTCTATAAGTTGAATTAGATAAGAAAGAGTTCATACCTGCTTCTTCATATATTCCCTTAAGCTGCTCCGTATCTTGAACTATTAAAAACAATCTTACGTTATAACCACGAAAATATGCTATTCCCGTTTGGAATTGTTCCATTTTTCCAAGAGTTGGAAACTCATCCATTAAAAACAATACTCCATGCGGCTCATCTTCTGATGGCAATTTCCTGCACAAAAATTCTGTCGCTTGTTGATAAAAAACCTGCATTAGCGGGCGTAGCCTATTTAAATTATCAGGAGTTAATCCAACATATACCGAAACTCTTTTTCTTTTAAAATCCTGAATATTAAAATCGCTTGATGCAGTTGCAGTATCTATAAGTGGATTTGCCCACAATTCTAAAGAAGAGTTCATAGTTGATACAACACCAGATCGCTCTTTATCAGCCTTCTGTAAAAAGGCAGCAATATTCATATATCCTACAGGGTGTATTATTTTTCCCATAGTGTCCAAAACAACAGCAAGATTATATACAACATCATCACTTCGCATTGTGCGCACTACTTCTCCAAAAGATTTTACTTTGTCTGGAGCAGCAAGTAAATAAAGTACTACACCTACAAATAAACTACGCGCTTCATTTTGCCAAAAATCTTGTTCAGGCATTATAAGATTAGCGATTTTTTGCACGTCATCTACCATCTGCCCTGGCTTTGTGCTAATCCAATCTAAAGGATTATAACAATGACTAATTCCATCAGGTTGAGCTGGATTCCAAACAAAAACTTCTTGTTTTTGTTGTTTTCGCCATCCACTTGTCAATTCATAGTTTTCTAACTTTATATCGTGTACGATTACAGAACCGGTCCAAAATAATAAGTTTGGGATTACGAATCCTACACCTTTACCAGACCCTGTTGGTGCAAATAACAATGCATGTTGATATCCGTCTGCAATAAAATAGCCCTTTTTATCTTTGCCAAGAAGTAACCCTTTTTTGCTTCTTAGGCCAGCTTTACGTATATCCCTCTCTGCTGCCCATCTTGAATCTCCATGCAATGGTTCTTTCTTCTTAAACATCCTCCAATTAATAATTGTTTCCCGTAGATTCCATAATATTATGGCTAAAATTAAAAATGGAAACAGTATAGATACTAATAACTTAATTTTTGTTATTATATTATAATTCCCAGAATGATACCAAGCATCTTCTATATAATTAAAAATTGTTGGCCATAATCGATCTGGAAACTCAACTAGACTTGGATTAATAGCTTTAAAATCCACATAATCAGGGCCCCATGTTAGAAGGACAAATAGTATGCCTGATATATAAAAGCAAAACTCTAGCACAGCAATAAATATTATACCTGTTGCTAAAATATTACGTACATGATTTACGTTGTGGCCTTGACTCATAGTATTTGTATTTTAAATAGTTTAACTCTACTTATGTGAGCTTTTATAAGCATTTTTACGTAAAATACTAGTAAATAATATCTCAGAAACATATCTTATACCATTACTTGCTCTTTTTAATTGAATGACTATATCAATCACGTTTATAATGTATGCCATAATTTGCTCTGGAGGAATACCAACACCTGCCTGCATAACCATTAACTTTAATTGCTCAAGAGCCATTCTCGGAGTATCTGCATGTAAAGTAGATATGGAACCAGGATGACCGGTATTGATTGCACGCAAAAAACTAAATGCTTCCACTCCTCGCAACTCTCCAACTATAATTCTATCTGGTCTTAAACGTAGGCATGCTTCTATTAAATCTTGTGTAGTTACTTTCGCTCTACCTTGACCTCCCTTAGAAGCAATGAGATGTACTCTATTTGGATGATCACTTAAAATAACTTCTCTTGCATCTTCAACAGTAATTAGCCTTTCGTTATTTGGAATGGCACGCAAAGCTGCATTAGTGAAAGTAGTTTTACCTGTTGAAGTACCACCACTTATTATAATATTTTTTTTGTTAGTGATAGCATATTGTAAAAATTCTTTTACTTTCTTTTGCTGTAACAAAGAACCTAAAGTGATTTCAACGTCATTTTCTATAACTTCTGTAACAGTATTTGAAAACGCCCCCCTTTTCTCGTATTCGTCAAGAGTAAGCTGTATCGCAGAAGGCTTTCTAATAGATACCACTACTATATTTGCTTCACAGGCTGGTGGAAATACTACTTGTACACGATAACCATTAGGTAAAGTTGCAGAAAGAAGTGGCCTTTCTGCGCTAATCTCCTGAGATGTAGCTTGTGCTATTAACTGACCTAACTGCCTAAGATGATCAAAATCAATACCTGATATTTTATCACACCTTGTTTCACCAAACTTCTCTACCCATACTTCACCTGGATTATTAATTGATATTTCATTAACCCCTTCTTCTTCAAAAATTCCCTCTAATGGTTTAAGGTATACATTTAATGCTTCATTGCTTGTACTCATCGTATAATTTCTGTCAATTTTATTGCTTCAGGAGGAAAGAATATATCCTGATTCACAAATATTTTAACTAAAGTACCTTGATCAACATAAGCTGTTGGCTTTGTATCTACGTATCTATTAATAATATTTTTTATAGAAGTAGAAATATCATTAACTGCTTGCGATATTGTTTGAGATAAAAGAGAAGTAGTCATTGTTTGCTTAGAAGTTTGAGGATCTGTTACTATTGTGATAGCTTGATTAGCCTCTTGCATTTGTGATACTGCAAAAGCTGTTCCAAATGAAACACCTGCTAAAAGTATTGTAGAAACTAAAGCATTGTATATTTTATTATCAACAATAGCAGATAATCCCTGTCTACCAAGCTCATCTACTCCAGATGAATTTACTGCAACATCTACTCCATGAGGTAACATTATTCTATTCCATGTGATATCAATACGCCTTTGCCCTGATTGATCACCAAATGAGTATTGACCTATTAGTCTAGAACCCTTTGGAATTAATACTATATCCCCTGCTTCAGCATAAACATCACGACTAATTATAGCACGTAACATTCCTTTCAAGTCAGTGTTAATAGATGTTTCTAATACTGCATCAATTATTTTTCCTTGAGCAATCATGAAGTTCAGTACATCCATACTTGTTGCTGCTGCCTGCGCTGCTGTAGTTTTTTGTATCGTTCGTAAAACAGCACTTTTCTTTTCTTGATTATTATTATTCGCTTCATCATTATCATTACTTGATGATCCGCTTCCACTGATAACAAGCATTTGCGTGCCTCGTCTTTCTCGTGAGTAACCACTAGTTCCAAGAGAGAGTTGTGGAGCGGTAGGTACATGAGGCGCAACTGTAGATTGAGGCGGAGCAGGGATTTGATCAATAGGCTCAGATATTTTAGGTAGCTCAGGAGCTTTAGGTTTTTCTAACATAGGTGGTGCAGATATTATAGGAGGCGCAACTATTGGTGGTAACTCTGGTAATTGATTTGGCATCACTATAGGAGGAGAAATTTCTTGAGTAACTTGTTTAGATTCTTCAATTAGTTTATCTATATCCTGTTTTTGCTCTTTGTCACTTTGAACCTTATTGGTATCAGAATAGGTGTAATATATTAAACCACCAGCTAGTAAAATAATGGCTAGTATTATTATTTTTTTACTTTTACTTACACCTACAATGTTAACACTGCTTTCAACTTCCGAGGACTGTAGCTCGTTATCTTTTTTAGTATCATCACTTGTCATAGTTTTACCACTTTAGCTATACTGTTTTATTTATAACTTCAACGTATTTGTTTTGATAACGCATAGATAATTTCTGATGTACTCCTTTTATTGTAATATAATTTTCAAATAATAACATCTTACATGATACTTCAACACCTTTGTTATCTTTTATAAAAATTTTTGGTATCACTTTGTTACCATCTTTAAACTTAAAATACGTTAAATAACCATCATCAAATAATTCATCTGGCACTATATCATCACTATTTTCGCCTGCAATGTAACTATAATTGTGTTTTGTATCATTTACTTCTATTATTTTATTTGGCTCTCCTACTGAATAATATACTTCTGTTGGTGTAGCCATTTCCAACTGTATCGACTCCTCAGAATCAAATTCATCTTCAGTTTTTGGATAATAAAAACGCACTATATAAGACAAATCCCTTTCCATGGAAAAATCATGAGATAATTGATCTGTTTGAGCTACTTGTTTAGCAGAATCAACTCTGCATATTAGATCAAATACATAAGTTCTTTTTTTGCTAGTAATTACAATTATATTTGTTTTACCACTTGATTCAACTGGCATTATAAAAAGTCTATTACCTATGCTTCTTACTTTCCAATTCACTGAATCACCCATGGCAATTGTTTGAACTATTTCACCTTCATCAAACTCAATATAAGAGTGATAGCCATGGCTTAAGATAACTGTAAAAACTTCATTTGGACTATATACAAAAGTCTTTATTCTACTGTCTATTGCAATAGGCATACTATAATCTAAAGCTGTAGCTGCTGATATGTTTGTACTAACAAACAAATATAAACTTAACAACAGTAGTATTTTATAAAAATTCATTGTCTGCCTTGTAATAAGTTACCTGAAAACCCAAAGGATTAATATATCTTTGCTGCTCACTCATCTCCATTGATATATACTCAAATGATAAAGTAGCAATTTTATCCTTTTTTAAAGTATTACCACCTTTTTCATTAAATTCTAGAGTAAATCTTACTTGAACATTATTAGGGCTTAAATTTTGAATAGAACGAACTTTTAACTCACTACTACTTATATTTGCATACATGTTGAACGGGCTATTTGCATTACTTGGATTTATTAAATGTCTAAATTCATTATAAACGTCCTGTGCAGAAAATAATCTTACCTTGGTATAATAATTATATTGAAAATTATTGGGATCAAAGAGCTCGCGTATTTTAATATACTCCATGATAAAGTAATTATTCAGAACTTCATCAGCGGAATATTGTTTTACCGTTATTGGATTTACTAAAGTAACTATACCAGATTTTTTTTCTATCTCTACAACAAATGGCTCTATGGTCTTGCTTGTACTAATTTTTAAAATAGCTATAATGCTTGTAGCTATTACCCCAAGCAATAGTAGCAATAATAACAGCAAAACATTCCTCTGTATCGTTATTAAGTTATAGCGATTGGAATGCCAATTATCTTCCTCACTCTTAGAATACGTACTATCTACGCTATTTTTCTTCTTTAAAAACCTGAACATAATATACCATTAAAACATTCTATTTAGGCCTAATATGACCTAAACGTTTGAATTTTGTCTGCATATACGAATCGTTATATTGATTATATTTTGCAACAAGTTCTACTCGTTTTATTATTTGAATACCATATTTTTTTAATTCTGACACTTTCTTTGGGTTATTTGTAAGTAACTGAATTTTTACTATATTTAATTTATTAAGAATATTAACAGCAGGCATATAATTCCTTTCGTCATCATCAAATCCTAATACTGCATTTGCATCTACAGTATCAAACTTATAATTCATCTGCAAAGCATATGTTCTTAACTTATTAACTAAACCAATACCTCTGCCATCTTGATTTAAGTACAGTATAATCCCTCCACTTGTATTTGCCATCATTGTTATAGCATTGTGTAACTGGCTATAACAATCACACGAGAGACTTTCTAACAAGTCTCCAGTGTAACATGAAGAATGAACTCTAACAAGAGGCTCGCTGAATTCTGGTTGCCCAATTATTATTGCATAATGTTCTTTGTTACCATGAATAGTCCTATATACTATAATACTTGCTTCTTTACAATTACTTAATAACAAAGGAGTTCTGCATACTTCATATAAATCACAATTTTGTTTATAATTTGTAATGTGAGATTTCTCTAAAAATATTATATCATTCTCACTACACCATTTATGCATTTCTGTATTATTTTGAAACTTCATATCCACTACTAACGCTAGTGGAAGCAATTCCGCTAATTTTAATAAATCTATAGCATATTCATCAAGCACCTCA
Organism: Anaplasmataceae bacterium; assembly: GCA_031546805.1. GTDB lineage: Bacteria > Pseudomonadota > Alphaproteobacteria > Rickettsiales > Anaplasmataceae > Mesenet. The sequence goes on along the minus strand of JAVBJW010000023.1, from coordinate 53,063 downwards.
TGTTTTTGTATACTTCTTATTTGACAATTTTCTTCTTCATGACAACTTAATATATGATTAAAATCATTAAAATTGTCTACCAGTAATCGAAAAATTTTTTCCTTAGCAATATTGTGATTCTTTACTATTTGTTGCAACTTATTTGCAGTGATTACGATATAAATATCGTCTGCAATTGCTTTACACTTTTTAAATAAATCTTCTTCTAATATTTCAACAGCAGCAAGTAAAGTATAAGAGTTATGATCAAATATAATTACTGGCATTCCACGTCTTATTTCGCTTAATGCTCTTTCAACACTGTTTTTTTCTTTGCTACTAAAAATTTGTTCTCTCATAACTTATATACCTGGTGCGGTCGAGAAGAGTTGAACTTCCACGGTTATAAAACCACAGCGACCTCAACGCTGCGTGTCTACCAATTCCACCACGACCGCTTTTTACAGCTTTAAATTAATAATATCTTACATATAAACAACTGCAATATTATATGTAAAAAATGTTTTTTGTCGTTAGTATTAAAAACTAGTTTCACTTAACGAGAAAATCTATACAATAACTAAAGTAATAATAAAATTAAATAATTTAGTTTTATTTTATAGTAAGGAAATTAATGTAATGTATACTATAGATAATAAGATTCATTTAATCATAATCTTTAACTTACTATTGGTTCTGTCTTTTCCTTTTCATCTTCAAGCAGAAGTTATATATTCATGGTCTCAAGTTATACCAAATAACATGATAAGTGTTCGTGCTATTATTGATAATGAAGATTGTCCTATAGCATGTGTTGATGGCGAACAAATGCTTATGAATGAACGTGCTGCACCTGAAGGAAAAAATTTCCCCGAAAAAGTTTGTGAATTATCTTTATCAAAAAGTGTAGAAGAAGTTACAATTGATGACTATCAAATTCCTATGCTCTCGCCAGAGATAAAGAAAATTGCATTTATTGGTGATACAGGATGTAGAGTTACTAATCTAATTGAGCAATCATGTAACTCTGATAAAGAATGGCCTCTTGTTAAAGTTTTAAATTCTATATCAGCTCATAAACCTGATTTAATAGTCCATATAGGTGATTATCATTACCGAGAAAAGAGCTGTAAAGATGTCACAAAATGTAGCCAAACATACAATTATGATAGCCAGTCCTGGTATAATGATTGGTTTGATCCAGCTAAAAAAAACTTTGCATTATTTCCATTTTTATTTGTTCGTGGAAATCACGAAGGTTGCTCAAGAGCTCATGAAGGATGGTTTAGATATTTAGATTCCAATAATTTTTCATCAACAAAATGTCAAAATTATATTCCAAGTTGGATTTTCGATGCTGGACCTATACAACTCGATGTCTTTGATTCTTCTTATGGCAAAGATAGTGATTATACTGAAGAACAAGTTAAAACTTTTAGCAAACAGTTTGGTTATTTGCTTCAGAATAACTCTTCTAAACCTGCTTGGCTTTTAACGCATAGGCCATTGTGGAGTCACGCAAAGAAGAGTATGATTTTTTATCATGATGGTAATATAGCGCAAATAAAAGCATTTGGTGATAATTTCCCTACAAATATTTCTGCAATTATCTCAGGTCATGTCCATATTGCACAAATTATCTTGATGGAAACAAAACCAACACAAATTATGGTTGGGAATGGTGGTTCTTTGCTTTATTCACAAAATCAAAAACCTATCTTGTACGAAGTTGATCTCGATGGTGTCAAAGCTAAGGAAGTAAAAACCTTCCCTGGTTTTGGCTTTGCTATACTCAATTTAGTTGAGCATAAAATATCTTTTTATAATGAGAATAATAATGAAGTTTACTCTACTGATTTAACAGAAAATTTTAGTTTTAAGGATTAGGATATGTGAAAAATCCTTTTCTAAGCAATAAGTAAATATATTTATTAAAAAGACTTTGTTTAATTCAAAGTTAAAAGAAGTTTACTTTCTAAAAAGATATGCTAAATCTTTATTTATATTTTAGATATTTATTGCTAAGGTAATAGGTTTGATGGGTAATAAATCACATGGTACAATTATCGTTGCCTCAAAACTCTAAAATCAATAAAAATGGAAAGGTTTACCCAGCTCCAGATGCTGCAAAGAAGGTAAAACGCTTTAAAATTTATCGTTGGTCTCCTGATGATGAAGAAAATCCAAGAATAGATACTTTTTTTATTGATGTGGATAATTGTGGTCCAATGGTGCTTGATGTTTTAATAAAAATTAAAGATGAAGTTGATTCTACTCTAACTTTCAGACGCTCTTGTCGTGAGGGAATATGTGGTTCTTGTGCAATGAATATTGATGGCACCAACACACTTGCATGCACTAAATCTATTTCTAACATTAAAGGTGATGTAAATATATACCCACTGCCACATATGTATGTAATAAAAGATCTAGTTCCTGATTTAAGTCACTTTTATGAACAATACAAGCAGATTAAGCCATGGCTGCAAGCTAAAGAGCCTAAAATTCAAGATAAGGAGCATCTACAATCTCCTGAAGACAGAGAAAAATTAGATGGCCTGTATGATTGCATATTATGTGCATGCTGTTCTACAGCTTGCCCTAGCTATTGGTGGAATAGTGATAAATATCTAGGTCCTGCAGTGTTATTACAAATGTATAGATGGATAGCAGACAGCCGTGATGAAAACACAGATGAGCGCCTTGATTTTTTAAATGATGCGTTTAAGTTATATCGTTGTCATACTATAATGAATTGTACAAAAACTTGTCCCAAAGGTTTAAATCCAGCAAAGGCAATTGTAAAAATAAAACAACTAATGATAGACAAAGCTGGTATATAGAGCATTTTTATCATCTAAGAACCTGTACGTGATCTCAATAAAAAGATAAACTGAGATGATAATTTATATAAAGTAAATATGAATAATTCATACCAAAGTGAAGTAAGTCGATAGCAGTTTTAGATAATTTTGCCAGAGCTTGAATCTTATCAAAAGAAAACAAGGCCACCGATCTACACAACATATTTTGCGGAAGTGTTATACGTTTTAAAAAGCAGTTGCCAGTGTATGGTGCTGCCTAGGCAGTGTCGACAATTACTTTAGCAAGAGATAGATACCAGCAACGAAAGATAAGAAAGAAATTGCTAATTTGTCGTAACGAGTAGCAACTCTACGGAAATGTTTTAGTTTATTAAATCAATTAAATTTCTTTCTTTATATAGTTCCTTATCATATTCTCTCGGTGTTTTGCGACTGAAACGTGATGGAATGACAGAATCGGCATTGAACATATACTGTCTTAACTGTCAAAAAATTATGCAACTAAATGACAATAAAAAGGTTGATTGTTTTTTAAAATACCGAAAAATACATGCATTAGCTTTCTCATTAACGCAACAACTATAATAATTGGACATTTTCCTTTACTTGCTAAACGCTGGCAAAACTTTTGAAAATATGATTCTTGACTACTATAGCTGGCATAAAAAGAGCTTTGCGAATACGCTCAGATCCAATTCCCATTTATATATTCGACTTCTTTTGCTTACTGATGATCCTGATTGGTAATGTCCTGAATTTAGACCAGCAAAAGCTGCAAATTATCTAACATTGCTAAAATTACCAACTGATGGCATTTCTGCGACAATAGCAGTAATATGCCCTACACCTTTTACAGTCTTGATGATCTTTACCATATTTTTTAGTAGTTATCAATATGCTCATTAATTTCTTTTTTTAAAACAATAATTTGTTCATCTATTGTAGCAATTACCTCAAGTATGACTTGTGTTTACAACTGGAATCCATATTTTTATTTTCCAAGCGATTCATCTGTTGCAACTTATCATCTTTAAGTGCTTGCAAACAACGATAAAGATCTCTTAAACGCCTAACTTCAGGAAGCCAAAGATTAGGTTTGTTAGCGATACAAAATCTAGCAATCATGGCAGCGTCTGACTTATCTGTTTTGTTTTGAAGTAGTTCATTTTTACCACATACCTTGATTTAAGATACAGATGAATAAGATCTGCTCCATAATTATTGGACCAAGCTACAAGTTTTGCAAAGCCATCTTGATTATTATAAAAAACTTTGTGCCGTTTCTTATCGGTTAACTAGTAAATAAACATCAAATTTCTTTTTAGTACACCTAAAATAGCATTTGCTTGCATAAAACCTCCTCCAAAACTATAAACAAAATTGAGAGTTGGGTAAATACAGGATATAATTCCAAACAGTCTTCCAACTCTATTGGAATGACAGTAAACCTGTCTTATTGGCATTAGCTTTAGCGCAGCTCCACCATTCTTGTAAGATATTTTGCTCTAATACCTTACTTTATGAAGATACAAGCTTTATGGGCTTTTTAAGTTTTTCTCTTCTTTAATTTTATTTACTAAACTTCTACAAGTTAATATAGGAGCAGATATAAATATTGAAGAATACGTACCTACTAAGACACCAAAAAATATAATAATACTGAAATCTTTAACAGTCCCTGAACAGATAAGTATTAGTGGAATAGAAGCGAGCAAAGTTGTACCGGAAGTTAAAACTGTACGTGATAATGTGCTATTAATACTGACGTTGATTACCTCTGCTAAAGACTTGTTTATTGATTTTTTCAAATATTCCCTAATCCGATCATATATTATCACTGAGTCATTGATAGAATAACCAATCACCGTCAGCAGCGCAGCTATTGAGGAGAGATTAAATTCTATATCTGTAATGCTAATAAATCCTAAAACTAAAGCTACGTCATGAATTAAAGCAGCAACACTGCCCAAAGCAAATTGCCAGCTAAAACGGAGCCAAATATAAAAAAATATCCCAACCAAAGCGATTACTATAGATGCTACTCCTCTCAATATTTGCTTAGAACTAACTTGTGGACCTACATAATCTACTTTACGGTACGTTATGCCTTCTAACTTTTCCTCTAATGCTTTCTTTATTTTTTTTATTAAAATATCGCTAGTTGTGTCTTTATCATTTTTTAAACGTATTACCATGTCATGATTAGATTTTAAACTTTGAATTGTAAAACTAGTAAATCCTTTTTCTGTTAACTGATTATTTATATCAGCAATAGAAAGGTTATTCTCTGATCTTACTTCTATAAGAACTCCACCAGTAAAATCAACACCCAAATTAACACCATGCATGAAAATCAAAAATGGTGATAAAATAGTCAGTATAATACTTAATAAAAGTGTAATTTTTCCATATTTAATAAAATTAATATTTGTATTATCTGGAATAAAACGAAAAGCCATTAACTTGCACCATGGTAAGCTACAACCTTTAAGATTTACTTACTTTTTAAAAAAATTCAATTTATTTTAAAACCTAAATTCCATCTTCTTTAAGTTCTGCCAAAATTCTGGTTATTCACAAGACCATTACTAAAAAGGGGTGAAGTTATTCTAAAATAGGCAAGATACGAAAGTTAATTCAAATTCTTTAATAAATGAAAGTTTCAATAATGAACTAAAAGGCTAGTTTATATAATGTAATAAATCAGTCTAATTTTGATAATTTACAAGTTACATAGTATTAAAATACTTGACAGTTGTAGGTACTGTTTAATAGAATTTAAGATTTGATAATTTTAAGTTTGTGGTTGCGTAAGTGCCAAGTCACTGTAAGAAAATATTAATAGATGCTATATGTCCAGATGAAATTAGAGTAGCTGCTTTGCATAGTGGCAAGGTGATAGAGTTTGAGCAAGAGATCAAAGGGAAAAAGCAATCAAAAGGCAATATATATGTTGCTTTAGTTAAGCGTATAGAACCTTCTTTACAAGCAGTATTTATTGAATATGGCAAAAATAAGCAAGGTTTTTTACCTTTTTGTGAAATATCACCTAGCTATTATCATCTTCCAGAAGATGAAAAAAAACTTTTACTTGAGCAGTTCTACTCTTATACGGAAAATGCACAAAGTAATAAAGATTCGAATAATAATGTAGAGCAAAATGGCAGTTCATGCTCTCAAACTGAAGCCTTGGACTCAGATAATAATGAGAATAATCACTTTAACAATATCGAAGAGGATCTGCCAACTTATAAAAAGTATAAATTACAAGATGTAATAAAATTAAATCAGAAAATTTTAGTTCAACTCACAAAAGAAGTCCGTAGTCACAAAGGTGCATCCTTTTCAACATATATAACTTTAGTTGGTAGATACTGTGTGCTAATGCCAAATTCTAGTAGTAGAGGTGGTGTATCGCGTAGGATAGAAGATGCTGATGCAAGAAAGTACTTACAAGAAATATTAGACTCAATACAATTGCAAGAAAGAACTGGTCTAATCATCAGAACTGCTGGTGCATTTAAGAAAAAGGAAGAAATAGAACAAGATTATAATAATCTGTATTCTATGTGGCAGAAGATTCAAAATAATATTGCAAATATCAAAGCTCCAGCACTTGTATACAATGAGGCTGATATTATTACAAGATCGTTAAGGGATTTTTGTGACGATCAGGTAAATGAAATTATAGTATCAGGTAAAGAAGCTTATGAAGTAGTAAAAGAATACGTTAAGTTATTAAAAAATAAATTACGGACTAAATTGTATAAGGGTGGATTACCAATTTTTTCTTATTATGAAATTGAGCAACAAATATCGGAATTGTACAATAATGTAGTAGAACTACCATCTGGTGGTTATTTAGTAATAACGCCAACGGAGGCTTTAGTATCAATAGATGTAAATTCCGGCAAAATGACAGGTGAAAATAGTATAGAAGAAACAGCATATAAAACTAATATGGAGGCAGTTCAGGAGTTAGCTAGACAAGTTAATTTACGTGGTTTGTCTGGTCTTATAGTAATTGACTTTATAGATATGGCAAAGTACCAGTACTGTCGTGCGGTTGAATCAGCTATAAAGCAAGCTTTCAAAAATGATAAAGCTAAGATTCAATTTGGACATATTAATTCCTTTGGTTTAATGGAGATTTCAAGACAAAGGGTAAAACAAAGTATTTTAGAAGCTAATACTGTTGAATGTTTTTATTGCAAAGGTATAGGAAAGATTAAGTCAATGGAAGTTATAGCACTTTCTATACTACGTAATTTAAAATATGCTGCTGATAGAAATCAATATAAGATTTTTAATTTATACGCAAACCATTGGGTTATTGTCTACATTTTTAATAATAAACGTAATGTTATATCTGAAATAGAAAAGGAATATAATATTCTACTTTGCGTTGATGTTGATAATAATCTTGATATAGATGACTTTTACTTTAAACAAGGTGGTGATATTCGTGCTAATGATAATTATGGAGATCCACTTGTTTCAGGTTGTATTGTTGATAAGAACGGTCAAGAGAATCAGAAAAGAAGCAGTAACATTTTTGACAATGTAGATAAAATTACCAATACTGAAAAAAGCAAGTCTTGGTTAACTAAGTGGTTGTTGCGTCTTTTAAAATCACAAAATTAATTTAACTGTGAGATAGTTGGGTTGTAATCTGATAAATTGTTACTATATAGTTAGGTATAAACTTTAATTGATAAATTTAGGAGTAGTTTTTTATGACAGAAATTATAGCAGGTATAGATTTAGGAACTACTAACACTTGCGTTGCATTGATGATTGCTGGTAAAGTTATAGTAATTGAAAATAACGAAGGTGCAAAAACAACCCCATCTGTAGTAGCTTTTGCAGACTCAGGTGAAACATTAGTTGGTGCTCCAGCTAAAAGGCAAGCGTCAACAAATCCTAATACGCTTATGACAACAAAAAGAATAATGGGATGTAAGTTTGATGATGTTAAAAAAGGAGATGTTAAAAAAGGAAATGTATGCAGAGCGAAAAATGGTGATGCATGGGTTGAAGTTAAAGGAAAGCAACTTTCACCGAGTCAGGTTGCTGCTCTTGTGTTGCAAAAAGCAACTGAGACAGTAAAAAATTATACTGGGCAAGAAGTAAAGAAAGTCGTTGTAACTGTTCCTGCTTACTTTAACGATGCTCAACGTAAAGCTACAAAAGATGCGTGTGAAATAGGAGGTTTTACAGTTGTAAGAATAATAAATGAGCCAACTGCTGCAGCTGTAGCATATGGATCAGATAAAAAACACAATCATATTATTGCCGTATATGACTTAGGAGGAGGTACATTTGATATTTCTATATTGGAGATAAGTGAAGGAGTAATTGAGGTAAAGTCTACTAATGGTGATACTCAATTAGGAGGTGAAGATTTTGATGATTGTATAATAAATTATCTATTGGACGAATTCAAAAAAGAAAACGGAATGGATTTGAGCTCTAACCCATTAGCTATATCAAGAATCAAAGAAGCTGCAGAGAAAGCAAAAATAGAATTATCAAGTTCTATGGAAACAGAAATACATCTTCCTTATATTACTGCAGATAGCAGTGGTCCTAAACATCTAAGTAGAAAATTTACCAGAGCAAAATTAGAAAGTTTAGTTGACCATCTTATAGAGAGAACTATTGCTCCTTGTAAAAAAGCTCTTGAAGATGCTAATTTAACTACTTCATCTATAGGAGAAGTGGTGTTAGTTGGTGGAATGACAAGAATGCCAAAAGTTATACAAAAGGTAAAAGAATTTTTTGGTAAGGATCCAAATAGAAGCGTTAATCCAGATGAAGTTGTAGCAATAGGTGCTGCTATACAAGGAGCTATCCTTGCAGGAGATGTAAGAGATGTACTTCTTCTTGATGTAACTCCTCTTTCTCTTGGAATAGAAACCCTTGGTGGTGTTTTTACACCTCTTATTGATCGTAACACTACTATTCCTACTAAAAAATCTCAGGTTTTTTCAACTGCTGAAGATAATCAAACTGCAGTGACAATAAAAGTATATCAAGGAGAAAGAAAGATGGCTGCTGATAATAAGTTGCTTGGTCAGTTTAGTTTAGAGGGTATACCACCTTCACCACGCGGCATGCCACAAATTGAAGTTACCTTTGATATAGATGCAAATGGTATTGTTAACGTTTCTGCTAAAGATAAAGCTTCTGGTAAAGAGCAAAGAGTAACAATTCAATCTTCTGGTGGGTTATCTAAAGATGAGATACAACGCATGGTAAAAGAAGCAGAGGAAAAATCAAATGAAGATGAAAAACGCAAGAAGCTTATTGAGGTAAAAAATAATGCCGATAGCATACTTCACTCTACAGAAAAATCTTTAAAAGAGTATGGTGATAAAGTATCTGCAAGTGATAAGTCTAGTATTGAAAATGCAATTAATGAGTTAAAGGAAGCTATAAAATCTGATGATATGAATGATATTGAGTCAATTCAACAAAAAATTGATAATCTTTCTCAAGCATCTATGAAGCTTGGTGAGGCTATGTATGCTGCTTCTCAACAACAAAATACATCTTCCTCTACAAGTGATAATTCAGATGAAGGATATGGATCAGGTGAAGAGAAAGTAGTTGATTCTGATTATCAAGAAATAAAAAATAAGGAAGATACAAAATAATAAGTGTGGTATTGATAAGTAAATTTATTAATACCAACAGCTAAATATATAAAAAAGCTAAAACTAAGAGCATTAAACCTGCATCCATTCATGTGAGAGGAAGAAGTAGATATGTAGGGATGCTAAAAAGAAAATAATAGAATAATAATTGAAGTTTATAAGTATAATTTTCTAGTTGATTTTTGAGAACCCTGAGAAAGTTAAAAAAAGAAAAGTTAGAAGCAAAAATAGGAGAACTATGGAGAGAAGTAAATAGGCTAGAAGAAAGCAAGGCCTTGAGAATTGAGAGAGAGGCTTGGTTTAAATTGAAAAAATTCATGGATACCAAGTTCCAAAGAATTATACAAAATGAAAAAAGATAAGCCAAGAAGGAGCAGAAAAATTGGGGCCCAAGTTGGTCACAAGGGAAATGTTTGAGCTAAAATGGATGCTAGTAAAAATAGGGTTGCAAAATATTTCTGAGTGTGGTGGAGGGGCAGAAATTGTTAAACTACTCAAATCTGGTTCTGCCTATTATGCACCAGCCTCCTTCGCTATTTGTATGCTTGAGTCTTATTTAAAAGACCAAAAACGTATTTTACCATGTGCTGCTTACTTAAGTGGTGAGTACGGCATCAAAGACTTATTTATTGGTGTGCCTACAATTGGCAAAGATGGTATTGAAAAAGTCATAGAAGTTAAGCTAAGCGAGCAAGAAAAAGCTCAGTAGATTCATATATAGTTTCATTTTAATCAATCTGTAGGTGCGATGAAAGACTTAGTAGCATCAATAAAACTGGATTTATAACTCTATTATTTTAATCTACTCTAACATCATTAAATGGTTTTAAGCAAATTTCAAGACTGGTCGGCATTGTTGCATAGCTATTTACATTAATGTTTTATATAAAAAATTTATGCAGCCATTTCAAATTTAGGCATACCAATTTCAGTAAATCTATTCATTAAATGGCATTTAATTAATAGCTCTTTTTCACGATTCATTTCAGACTTATTTTTCAAGCTAAATCCAAATGTTTTTTTAAACCTAAAGAAAAAGCCTTCAATATGCAATCTTAAGCTATATCATCTTCCATTCTTTTATACCATCTTTATAGTTTTCATAAGATTGTATAACATTATTGTTTCTTTCTGATAAACAATCCTTTTTTTTACGAACTGTTGCATTCTTTATTGGTCGGATTATAGGTTTAATGTTAAGTTCTTTACATATCTTATATATGCATCATAAAATGCGTTAGTAACCATATTTTTTAAAGGCTTTTTCTCTCTCTAAAACATTCTAGCTATATAACAAAGTCCTCCTGAGCAAAAGGGTGGTAGTTGAAAACGTTATATTAAAAGATTAAAAATTATCGCAGATAGATATCGAAATAGACGAAAACGCTTCAGTTCAACCTATTTGCCGCTATTTACAATTTAGAATTGTCTATATGAGTTTTGAAAGAGGTTTATTGACACCGTCTAATCAAAAATTTTTTTTAACTCCCTTATATGATTTAATTCTATGATTTCAATCCCAGAAATAGAATATTTGCTTTTTCCAGGCATTATTGCCCTTTTAAACCCTAACTTACAAGCTTCTTTAAGCCTTAAATCGCTATGTGATATATTTCTAATTTCACCAGATAGTGCAATCTCACCACAAATAATTGACGCCGATGGCAAAGGAAGGTTTACCATGCTAGAAATCAGAGATGCAGCAACAGCAAGGTCAGCTGCAGGTTCTTGAATCTTTAGACCTCCAGCAATGTTTAAATACACTTCTTTATCACTTAAAAATATGTTACATCGGGCATTTAATACAGCAATGATCATAGCTAGTCTGTTTATATCCCAACCAACTACAGCCCTGCGTGGAGTTGCCATATTTGTTCCAGCTATTAAAGCCTGCACTTCAACAAGTAATGGCCTTGAGCCCTCGATACCTGCAAAAATTGAACTGCCAACTATTTTTCTATCTAATGCTCCCATTAAAAATAGCGATGAAGGATTATTCACAGGGCTTAAACCACATGCAGACATCTCAAAAACACCTATTTCATTTGCTGGACCAAATCTGTTTTTTATAGCGCGTAAAATACGAAACTGATTGCTGTTGTCACCCTCAAAATATAGCACCGTATCTACCATATGCTCTAGAGTTTTTGGCCCAGCTATTTGCCCATCTTTAGTTATATGTCCAACTAGCAAAAGTGCTATACCAAATTTTTTTGCTAAAACAATTAGCTCATGTGCACAAGTTCGAACTTGAACAACAGTACCAGGTGCAGATGTAATTCTGCTATCATACATGGTCTGTATTGAATCAATAATCAAAAATCTAATATCGCTATTTTTTTTAACTACTGATATTACATCAGATAAAGAAACTGTAGAAAGCAGTTTTATTTTTGGTTCATCAATTTTAAGACGCACAGCTCTTAAGCTAACCTGTTCTAACGATTCCTCCCCTGATACGTAAAGGCATTCAGAAGAATCACTAGCCAAAGTAGATGCAACCTTTAGTAAAAGAGTAGATTTGCCAACACCAGGCTCACCACCAATTAGTGTACTACTACCTTTAACTATCCCTCCACCAAAAACAAGATCAAGCTCATCTATACCAGTTAAAAACCGAGATGGAGGTGCAATACTACTGTCAGATAGAGATTTTATTGAAACAGGTTCAGAGGAAACTATAGGATCATTATTTTTTACTACTTGTTCCTCAACAATACTGTCCCAACTGCCGCAAGCAATGCACTTACCTACCCACCTATGAGTACTATAACCACAGGACTGACATATATAAATCGTTTTTGCCATTTAAGCTTTAAAAGCTTTAAAGTAACATAGATATTAGAGTTACTCCAGCTCTCTCTTAGTAATTAACAATTAGTGCTCAAACAATTTAGCGCTCGAGTCACCACAGATGATGTATGCCTTGATGATCTTTGACCACCTTCAACTTTCACTTCTTCTAATTCTGATGGCTGCTCACCTTCTGTTGAAGTTGATGAACATTCACTCTCCTCCATTATTGAAGCTGATTGTTCGTCATCTTCTTCACTTCCTGCTGAAATTGATTGATGTTCATCTATTTCCTCTCTTCCTAAAGCTTCTAATTGTTCCACAGTCCTTATAACACTTATATCCGAATTTCTCCTTTGAAAGCGGCTTCTGCAACAAATAAAAAAAACTAAAAATGCAGCTATAAGAAACAGCACAACAAAGGCCAAATAACTATTATCACTATCTGCCGATGTAGTTAGTTTCGGTATATTATCGTTATAATCAGTAGTATTTAACCGTGGTACAGATAAATTAGTATTAGTCGTGTCTATAAGAGGACTTATTGTTGCGCTAATTGATTTGTTATAAATTTCTTGATCAAATTTTGGCGCAAATGAAGTCGGTGTTGCAATAGGCACAATATTGTTTGTTGTTCTTGTAGAATTTAGATTTTTTTGTACTTGGCTGCAGTTAAAATCTATTTTTCTAACTTCAACTATTGTATTACAAAATTCACGATAGTAGGTTGCACATCTTGCATCACTGGGAAGCCCGTCAAAATACTCAAAAAGTTGTTCTTTACTATCAAACTTTATGAATTCAAGATATTTTATATTATTACTTGTACATTTTTCAATAAATTCATAAATTGCGTTTCGGATTTCTTCATCGAATACTGCGGAAAGATAAATAACTTTGTGATTTTCATCTTTATTTTCATAGTTAAGTATTTCAGCTCGATCAATTAATGCTAATCTCTTATTATTATTATCAAAATATAGTTCTAATACAAAGTAATTGTGCAACGCATTGAATCGCATTTCAAAAGGACCATTATATTTATCTGGTACAAATTTATTTGTATGATCTTTAATTTCTTTAATATAATGACTATATAAGCTTTTTACATCTGTTTCATTCATAATTCATCCCCCTAATTTAATAAATGTAAAATGCAAGTAATAATTGCACTAAAAGTAATATATTAAATTAAAGGGATTATTCAATAATAAATCCTGTGTCGGTTGAAACTTTATGGATACTTTCTAGTCTTAACAAGACCCAGCAACAGTCATCTCGCTAATTTTAACTGTTGGTGAGTTTATAGCTCCACAAAAAGTTAAATCATTTGCTACAGATAAGTTGTTAAACATGTAGAATAGATTGCTCGCAACTGTAACTTCACTAACAGGATATGCTATCTTGCCATTACGTATCCAAAAACCATAAGCACCTTGACTATAGTCTCCGTTGATCAAATTGACACCAAAACCAAAAAGATCAGTAATGTAAAGCCCTTCTTTTATATCCTGTATTAATTCCTCAGGAAAGATATTACCGTTTTTGATATAAAGATTGCTTGCTCCAGGATTGACAGAAGCATTTGTGCTTCTCACAGCATTGCCAGTTGTATTTAATTTCAGTTTTTGTGCAGAATATAAGTCCAATATCCAGCTTTTTAAAATTCCATTCTTGACTAATATATTTTTACTTCCAGCTATACCTTCTCCATCAAATGGTCTTGATGCTACTCCACTTGGCATTAGAGGATCATCTACTATATCTATACCGCTACTAAATATTTGTGTACCCATGCTATTTCTTAAAAAAGAAGTTTGGTTTGCTACGCTATTACCATTTATTGCTGTAGCAAAGTTTTTGAGCAATTCTGTAGCAGCTCTTTTTTCAAAAATAACTGGAACCTTACAAGTTTTAACCTTGCGTGATTTAAGTTGATCCAATGCTTTTTTTGCTGCTTCTTCACCTAATATTTCTGGATTAGATAAATCATTAAAATTACATGCTACAGAATAATCATAACCAACTTTCATATCATCTTTTTGTCCTGCAACAACGGCAACTTGATTGGAAAAGATTGATTTACTGAATGAGTTAAAAAAACCATTGGCAGTCATTAGAGTAGTCTCAGTTGTAGAACAAGAGGAATGTGCCCCTTCAGAGTTGGTAATATTGCTATGATAAGAAAGGGCAGCATTCTCTGTGGTTTGAGTAATTTTTTTTAAATCTTCTGTAGTTATAAGAGTTTTATCTAAAATATTTAAATTAATAGTAGATGCATTATTTGCAAATTGATCTGGCGAAGCAAGAGTAAGATATTGGTCTTCTTGGGCATTTTCTGCCATAGTTACTACTCTTGCAATTATTTCATTCAAATCACTTAAATCATTAGTTGAAACACAAGCAGATTTATGTTTATTAGCTATTGCCCTAATTCCTATTATGCAATTTTGAGATTCAGATATTTCTTCTAATTTTAAAAGACGCATAGAAACCGATAATTTTTTTGTTTCATGTATTATTACCTCTGCATCTAAATTACGTTTTTTTATTAATTTAATTATATCTGCTGCTATGTTGAATATGCTCAATTTACTTCTCCTTATTTTTTATCTGTAAAAAAAACTCTTGTCTTAAATTTGCATCTGTTTCAAATAGCCCCAACATGGAGCTAGTTTGCATCATATAGTCATTTGTTCTACTATTATAATGACCTAAACATAGGTGCTTTGCTTCAATAAAAACTGCTACTCCATTTGGATTTAAGTAACTGTTAATAGAATCAGCTATTTGCATAGTGAGTCTCTCTTGTATTTGTAACCTCTTTGCAAAAACATCTACTAATTTAATAAGCTTACTAATACCAATTATATAATCATTTGGTATATATGCTATACTAATCACCCCTTCTATAGGCACTATGTGATGTTCACAATAAGATAAGAAGTCAATATTGCACAAGGTTACCATATCTTTGTAGCCCTTACAACTTAAAACTCCATCTCTTAAAACTTCTTCTGCTGATAAATGATATCCGTGAAAAAACTTCTTATAAATATCCAGAGTCTTTTTAGGAGTAGTAAGTAATTCACTCCTATGTGGATCATCACCAATCCATTTAATTAAAAGTTTTAATGCTTCCTCTGCTTCTTGATCAGATGGCTGTTGTGTCATTTTATTATATTCCTAGCTTAAAGCCTCAGCGCCTCCTATAACTTCAATTAAGTCAGTTGTAATTGCTGCTTGACGAGAACGATTATACGTTAATATTAATTTATTCAACATTTCTTTTGTATTGCGATTTGCTGACTCCATTGCAATCATCCGAGCACTATGTTCGCTAGTGACGCTTTCAAGTAATCCAGAATACAAAGAACTAATTATATAATTTTTCATTAAGAAATCTAATAAGAATTCTTTATCTACTTCATACTCGTAACATGAGTTTTGATCTTGAATCACACTATTATCAATTAATGATGAATCACTACCCCATGGAAGTAGGATCTGACGCAAAGATTTTTGTGTAAAAGTATTGTAGAATTTATTATAGAAAACTTCTATTGTATTATAGTAGTAAAAATTAGGTACTTGATCAATTAGACTCTGCAAATGAGAAAAAGTGATTTTGTTGCAGTTAAAGACTCTTATGATATTTTTAGATTGATTCTTTATCATATCATATGCTTTCTTACCAAATATAACGATGTCTACTTCTTTTTTATCCTCAGGTAACCTATCTATATAAGATTTAGTCAATTTTATAATTGAAGAATTAAAATTACCGCACAAACCTCTATCGGAAGCTATTAGAATCAATAGATGAGAGTTTTTTTGTGTTTTAAATGTAGTTTGACAGTCATTTTCGCTAAGCTCTAGCATCAGTCTAGATAACGTACTATATATCTTAGATAGATATAATCTTGAATTTATCAACTGCTGCCCGCTACGCCTAAGCTTAGCTGCCGATATCATTTGCATCACCTTCGTTGTTTTTTGTATCGACTTAATGTTTTTAATTCTATGTGAGAGTTCTTTTAAATTCTGCATCTTTAAATATTTAGAACAGATAGCTTGAATTAATATATTACCTTTTAGAAAGGAAAACAATTTTTATTTATCCTTCTTATGCACCTGTTTGTTGCTTTTATTTTTTTGCTTACTATCTTCCTGTTTCTCTTCATTTTGCAATTTTTTGCTTACAATATCATTTAAATTATGGCCAAGTTTTTTGACTTTATCGTACAATGGTTGTGGTATATATTTATTCAAATTGTTTTCTATTGTATAAAATAAAGGGTAAGAATGCGAGTCGGTTAACCAATCAGGTAAAATATTTTCCACGTCACTGTTCTCACTCTCGTTTTTAGTATAAAAAGTGAAATAGTAAATCTCTATAATAAAAAACAAAATAGAAGAAAATAAAATTCCTTTTAATACACCAATAAATATACCGCTTAATCTGTCTACCACCCCAAGTCTTATTGGACTAAGTACATACATGATCCAGCTATTTACTATTACAATAGCTGTAGTGATAATAACAAAAACAGAAATTGTAGAAAGAATATTTGCAACAAATTCAGACTCTATATACTTCATACTCATGTAGTTCGTTTTAAAAAAATCAAAGTGATTGATTGTAAGTAGTATAGATAAAAACATTCCCATCAATCCAAACAATTCTTTCAGGGCTCCTCTCATAAAAGAAACAAAAACACAAAGAATTACTACAAAAATAACTATAATATCAAACATTTATAATACCTCTTTCAATCTACCTCTGCTTTGTAAAAAAACTACACCCAACAAAATGACAGCAGACAATGCGTATGAATAACTAGCATACACAGAGCCAAAAGCAATAATTATCTTAGGAAAGAGTAGGATAAAACCTACTGCTAACAGTAGAGCTGATTCGTAAAATTTATTTTCTCTAATAAAGTATCCCTGCATTCCAGAAGATATTGCTATTAAACCAATTAAAGATGTAATTACTGTATATATAGCATGTGATATACTTTTTATATTGTATAAGACCAACTCGTTATTAAATACAAATGCAAATGGAATTAACATCGTCCTAATATTATAATGAAAAGCTTGAATGCCTGTCTTAAGTGTATTAGCTTGCGCTATTGCAGCTGCTGCATAAGAAGCCAAACCAACTGGAGGAGTAATGTCTGCCATCAGGCCAAAATAGAAGACAAATAAATGTAGTGTAATTGGAGCAACACTTAGCCCGTTTACCTTTATAACATGGTTTAAAACAGGAACCATAAGCGTTGAAACAACTATATAACAAGCGGTCGTTGGCATCCCCATCCCTAAAATAACACATATTATTGCAGTTAAAATTAGTGTTATAAGCAAGCTTCCACTGGCTAAATTGTCTATTAAATTACCGATCGATAGTCCAAATCCTGTAAGCGCTACTGAACCAACTATAATACCAGCAGTACCAGTTGCAATTGCTATTGCTACCATATTTTTTGCACCAGTAGTCATGGCTTCGTATAGTCCATTAATGTTACTCTTGAGCATGGTAATTATGTTAACTTTTTCTTTTTTAAAAAAGGATATAATCACATTTTCTGTTAGTAACATAAATATGAGAAATACTATGGTCCAGTAACATGATAAAACAGACGACATTCTTTCTATTGTTAAACACCAAATTAAAATAGATATTGGAATAAAATAGTGCAATCCAGATTTAAATGTTTGCTTCAGGTTTAGTAATTGATTCTCATCTTTCCAGTCTTTGGATTGATACCACAAGATCAATGCATAAATAGATATCAGCAGAAAAGATATAAAATAAATACTTTTATCAAGAAAAATTGCTTTTATTCCTGGAAAATAATAAAGGCCTTCTATTAGGATATAAGTCACTCCACAAAAAATAACAAAGCAGCAAACTGACATTAAACACATCAGTATAGCATAATAAGTAGGCTTGGTGCTTGTTCTCCTGATTGCGTCATCTTTACTAACATTTAACCTACATGCTTCAAGATGCACAATATAAAGTAATGTTATATAAATTAACACAGCAGGCACGATAGAATACTTAATAATTAGAGCATATGGTATTGATAAAAACTCTGATATTAAAAAAGCTGCGGCACCCATAACAGGTGGCATAATTTGCGCGTTTACCCCTGCAGAAACTTCAATAGCAGCAGCTTTTTCTGCACTCAAGCCCATTTTTTTCATCAGAGGAATAGTAAAAGTTCCTATGGTAACGGTATTAGCGATAGAAGAACCAGAAATCATACCCATTAAACCAGAAGCAACCACAGCAGCTTTTGCGGGTCCACCAGTAAATTTTCCAAGTAAAGCGAAAGACAGTTTTATAAAAAATTCTCCACCTCCAGCTTTTTCAAGCAATGCACCAAATAATACATAAAGGAAGATAAAGCTGGTTGAGGTTCCCAAAGCAATGCCAAACACTCCTTCTGAAGATAACCATTCATGTGAAGAAATAGCACTTAAAGAATTTCCTTTGTGTGCTAAAATTATAGGCATATACTGCCCAAAGTAGGAATATAATAAAAAAATAGAACTGATAATAACTATTGGTAAGCCAACTGTTCTTCTAGCAGCTTCAAGCAGAAGCAAAATTCCAACTATTGAAACGATTAAGTCACCATTAGTTGGCATTGCAACTCTAACTGCTAACTCTTCATAAAATACAAATAAATAAAGCACTGAAAATGATGATGCAAGCGCTAAAATTACAGATAATTTATTAGGTCGATTGTTAGACGTAGAAAAAGAAAAAAAAGCTAGAAATAATGCAAAACTCAGGTGTATTGAACGAAACTGAAAATCATTTAATACTGCTCCTGCAAAGTTTAAATGTGCTGAAAGCCAAATAAAAATAGGAGAAGCAATAAGTATTTGAAATAGCGACCAAGAAAAAGCCATGCTATTTATTATACTTTTTATTACATCACTGCCCCTACAGCTATTTAGCTCTAATTCTTCAATATGACTTAACTTACCCTGTTGCATTAATTAAATTATTGACAAATGTATAACTGATTTTTAGCATATTAGCGCTATAAGTCAATAGAACCTATTACTTGCTACAAGTGATTAAAACCAATTGTATTATTGGTTTTATTGTCAACTTTAGGTGTGAATATATAAGTAGTCGGTTTGGCATACGTATGATCAGTGAATGCAGGTTGAGAATTATCCTGTTTATTTAATATTTTATCTATTTGCTCTATTTCATCTGCAGTGAATGTTTGCATATCTGAACTTTGATCTAGATTTAAGCCTACGTTTATACCTTTATATTTCATTTCTTCATCTATATTCTCATATGTATCTTTCTTTTTTTCTAATGCATTTCTTATCTTTACCGAGTCAGAGTCAGGCGGAATACTGATTGAGCCTCCATTGACTTGTGTTTCTATCTTATGTGATAATATTTTTACTTTATTTGAAAAATTACCAGTGTCTTTTGAATCAGAGTCTTCTAAGAAAATTTTTAGGTTTATTCTTGTCATTTTATTTCTTAAATTAATTAACTATCTTAATATATCAATTTATTAAATACTTGACAAGTAAATTTAGTAATAAATTTACTTTATTATTAATATAATTCCACTTTATAAAACCTAAACTATTGTTTGTTGAAAGTTATGAACAACTGTTAAATCAATTAAATGTTGAATTCGAAAGGCAATCTCAAATTTCACTATAAAATAGTAAACATCTTAAAGTGTAATTTGAAAGTTTACTATTAATTTAGTAAAATAATATACTATATTATATTAATATATCAAATCTTTTAATGATGTATATTTTTACTGCTGCTAAGATAAAGTATACAGATATAAAATATCTGTATACTTTAATCCAATTGTCAAATATTATGTTGAGCGTGAGTACTTTGATATTTTTGCCCAACATTAACTTCGGCTAATGAACTTTTTGGTACTGCATGGGCTACTTTTTTGAGTTGAGTTAATAATGTGTTGAGTGGTTTAAGGTTTTGATAGGTACTATTACTTACTAAAGCAAGATTTTCTATGTCTTTATGATCCAAGTATTTACCTAAGTTTGGACCTATATATTCTCCTCCTTGTACATTTTTCTCTGTTAAAAAAGCAGTTAAAATTTTAGGTGCAATTTTCTCTTTTTTATAATTTTGTACCATATTTTTTATCATAGAAAACAAAGACTCAGGTATAAAAGATAATTGCTCATGAGAGCCATAATTTTCCTTAACAGTTTTAAATTTTATAATCAGTTCATTTTTTTATTGTAATCATCCATGTACTGAGAAATAACTTTTTCTTTTTTATCTTTACTCTTATTCATCTCTATTAACTTACCTAAGTTAGGCATTGCTTTGATTTGTTCAAATGCTGTTAAACACTTTTTAAGACTAGAATTTTGATTTATTTTATTTCTATCCTTATCATTTAAGGTTGCACCATAGATTAAAAGCATAAATACTGCTTTTGTATGGCCATTTATAACAGCCAAATGAAGGGTGGTACTGCCATGCTGACATAGAATATTAACATCTGCTCCTATTTTAATTAGAAGCTTTGCTATATTTATATAGCCATATTTAGTAGCCCACAGTAATCCGGTACTAAATAACATAATATTTTTCCTTTTTAATTTTATAAGATAATTTATATATTCATATAATATACTAAAAAATCAATCCTTTTTGTTCGAGGCATCAATTCAATTTGAAAATTTTTATTTGTTATACAATAAATATTTCATATAATTTGTTTTACACCTTAAGTATATAATATTTAAAAAATTAAAGTTATAGAGAGTGGAAATAATAAATGAATAATTCTGTATGTAGTGAAAGTAATAAAAAAGTTGAAAAAAAGAAAAGAAGGGATTTTATTATTTTAACTGCAGGTACCATGGCAGGGCTTGGTATTGCTAGTGCAGCTTGGCCTTTAATTAAGTCGATGAATCCATCTGCAGAAGTTTTAGCTATGTCAACTGTAGAAGTGAATTTATCAGGGATTAGAGAAGGGCAAGGTATAAAAGTAAAATGGCGAGGTAAACCTGTTTTTATTCGTAGGCGTACTAAACAAGAGATCGAGGCAGCACGAGCTGTTGATGAAAAAGCTTTACGCGATCCACAGTCTGATCAGCAACGTGTTATGCCAGGAAAGGATGAATGGTTAATAATGCTTGGAGTTTGTACTCATCTTGGGTGCATTCCAATTGAACATATGACCCAAAATGGTAATGGTTGGTTTTGTCCTTGTCATGGCTCATATTATGATACTTCAGGTCGTGTTGTTGGAGGGCCTGCACCACTTAATTTAATTATTCCTGATTATTTCTTTTCTAGTGATGATGTTGTTGTAATTGGTAAAAAATCTTATGCGTAAGACTATCAAAAAAGAAAATCATGGTATTTTAGGTTGGATAGAATATAGGTTACCAATATGCTCATTTTTAAAGCATGCCGCATCTTATCAGGTACCTAAAAACTTAAACTATGCTTGGAATTTTGGTTCACTTGCTGGCATAGCACTAATTTTACAGATTATTACCGGTATTTTTTTGGCTATGCATTATACTCCTCATGTTGATCATGCGTTTAATAGCGTTGAACGTATAATGCGCGATGTAAACTATGGTTGGCTTATACGTTATACTCATGCTGTTGGTGCATCGTTTTTTTTTATGGTTATATATATCCATATACTGCGTGGTTTATATTATGGTTCATACAAGAAGCCACGTGAACTGGTATGGTTTATTGGAATATTTATATTTTTTGCAATGATGGCTACTGCATTTATGGGGTATGTTCTTCCTTGGGGGCAGATGAGTTTTTGGGGTGCAACAGTTATAACTAACCTATTCTCGGCAATACCTCTTGTTGGAGAAGATATAGTGAAGTGGCTGTGGGGTGGTTTTTCTGTTGATAATCCAACCCTTAATCGTTTTTTTGCACTACATTACCTATTACCTTTTGTGATTATTGCTCTAGTGTTTCTTCATATCGTTGCTTTGCACAGATTTGGCTCAGGTAATCCAAGTGGTATTGAGGTGAAATCAAGCAAAGATACAATCCCTATATATCCATATTATATAGCTAAGGATTGCATAACTTTTGGCATATTTTTTGTTTTGCTATTTATGTTTATTTTTTATGCTCCTAATTATTTAGGACATCCAGATAACTATATTGAAGCTGATCCTATGGTTACACCTGCACATATAGTCCCTGAGTGGTATTTTTTACCTTTTTATGCTATTTTGCGCTCAATACCTAATAAGTTAATTGGTGTAATTGCCATGTTTGGTTCAATTGCAACATGGTTTTTGCTTCCATCACTTGATAGAGCTAAAACTAAAAGTGGTGCATATCGTCCTATATTTAAGATATTTTTTTGGATCTTTACAGCAAATTTTTTCTTTCTTGGTTGGCTTGGTGGTCAAGGAGTTGAAGAACCTTATGTTACATTAAGTAGGATTTCTACGCTTTATTACTTCTCTTATTTTTTCATTATCCTACCACTACTTAGTAAATATGAAAAACCACTTCAGCTACCCAGTTCTTTAAATGATATCGGATCAGAGATAAAGTAATGCTAATGCGAATTCTATTCATTATGTTTTCTCTGATATCTTTATGTTCTTACGCTGAAGATTTTCATCCAACTGATCCAAAAAAAATAGAATGGAAATTTGAAGGGATTACTGGTTCATTTGATAAAGAAGCGGTGCAACGTGGCTATAAAGTATATAAGGAAGTTTGCTCCGCATGTCATTCTATGAATAAAATAGCATTTCGTAACTTAAAAGAGATTGGTTTTTCAGAAGAAGAAGTTAAATCTATAGCTAGTTCATATCAAATCACAGATGGTCCAAGTGATACAGGTGATATGTTTGAGAGACCTGGTCTTCCTTCTGATTATTTTGTTCCACCATTTGCTAATAAACAGGCTGCTATGGCTTCTAACAACGGTGCATTTCCACCTGATTTATCTTTAATGATTAAAGCAAGGCATGATGGTGCAAATTATGTATATTCACTACTAACCGGTTATGACAGTGATCAAGCTGATGAAAATGGTTTATATTTAAATCAATACTTTTCTATAGGTAAGCTCAGCATGGCTCCTCCACTATCTGAAGGTCTTGTTGAATATGAAGATGGACGTCAGTCTACTGTTGAAAATATGGCTTATGATGTTGTAAATTTTTTGCAGTGGGCAGCAGAACCAGAGATGGAAGTAAGACACAAATTAGGATTAAAAGTAGTTAGCTTCCTTATCATTTTAACAGCGTTTCTTGTATTAGCCAATAAAAGAATATGGTCTTACTTACATCGCAACAAAATAGAAACTGATGATTAAAAAATCAATACCTTGCTGTTCTATAACGAACAGCTAAGTGACCAGAATCTCCTTCTGTAAGTTCGCTTGTGGGCAATTGTTGATCTTCATTTTTATATACAGATCTTAATTTACCACAAATATAATAAAATGCTATTGATATAATAGTAAGTATTAATAGTGTTATTGGCATGATAGAAATAGAAGCAAGATTCTGATCAGAAGCCACTGTATTGTCAGCTATTTCAGCTCTGCTACCTATAGATGGATCTGTTTCATTAACATTGTCATGCACGAAGGATATTGACTTACATTTGTTAGATAATTCAAGATCCTCTTGCGAACTCCTAATAGGAGATTGTATAGAAGGTGATTTAACATCATGATGAAAGCATACATATTTATGAATCAAATTATCAAACTCTTGCGAGTAACGTCCATCAGTAACAAATTTTTTAATATGCTCTATAAATTCTTCTACCTCAAACTCATTATGAAGTCGTATTATATCCTGGTATTTATCTTTTTTAAGGCATTCGTGTATGAAATCAAATAAATTATACCTTTTCTCAAATGTAACAATGTTTTTATGTTCATTGATATTACCATAACAGAAGCCGTAATTAGTAAGTAAAAATATATTTTGACCATAAATCAGTTGCAATTTTGATTTAAGTTCTTCTATAAAATGAGAATATTCTTCCCGTATTAATCGTTGAATTTCTTTCTTACCCATGTTTCCCTCAAGAAAGTGTTTATGATATTTAAGATATAAATAAAACTAGTCGAAATTTTAATAAACTATTCATCTTAACAAGAGAGGTGGTAGAATCACCTCATATAATAAGCTATCTTTTCATAAATAACGAATTGTTTACTTGAGCATCAGTTAGATTAGATGATAGAGTAGTTTCACTATGGCCGGTAGTATTCTCTGCTATTTTAAATACACCTGGTGTATCAGTTTTAATTAAAAAACTAGGTACATCCTTCAACTCATTAGCTTTTGCACCTGCTTCTATTAACAATTTAATAATTTCAGTACGGTCCTGACTTTCATTGTGCATAGATAAAGCAAAATCTAATGGACATCCTTCAGATCCACCTATAAAAGTACTAGCACCGTTAATATCTGCGTTAAAATCTAATAGTAATTTAACTACTTTTGGATCACCTCTTCTAATTGCAACAACCAATGGTGTCATGTGTGAATAGTCCCAATCCCTAGATATATCTTTCAATCTACCACGTTCTGTACTATTTACTCGTGCAATGCGTGCATGTCTAATAAACTTCAATATATCACCACAACGTTCAGACTTAATATTAGGATCTACTCCTACTTCTAACATCGACCTAATAATGTCCAAACTACCACGCGCAACTGCTTCATGCACTACATAGCACTGATTAGGAGGATACTTGCTTACTTCTATTTCTACTAACATCTTCATAATATCAGCATTATTTCTGTCAATAGCTCTACTTTGTAATTGCTGCACATCGCTATAACTCATACCACTAACATAATTTTCTAAAGAAGCTTGAGCTATTTTAGCCATATCTGCTTTGCTAATTGTTTCATTCATTGCAAGCTCATAGTAATGACTTTTATCAACAAAATTGATGGGAATATTATCTAAAATAAATTTAAACATTTTAGTCCTGTCTGCTTTATCAACTTTTTCATTATAGAGAGAAGAAAAGAGTAAAAATTTACCTTCAACTTTAGACTTATCTTCTACATGTTTTAATAAGAGTCGAAGTGCCTTTATGTCCGCATCAAAAGCAGCTCTTGTTAATGGACCGTACACATTATTATAATCAATATGAACATCTTTACTTAAGAGTAATTTAATGGCCTCATAATTTCTATACTCAACAGCTAATGTTAATGCAGAACGACCACTATCAGGTATTATATTAACATCTGCACCTGCATTTATAAGTACTTTAAAAGTATCCATAGAATGGACTACAGCATAATGTAATGGCGTATAACCTTTATTATCTTGAACATTGATATCTACTCCTTTGCTTAAAAGAAAATTAGCACATTCAGCGCAACTAGAATAATGCAGAGAAGTAGCACCATTTTTATTTGTAAGATTAACATCCATACCAATTTTATCGACTAAATATTTAGTAATCTCTAAATTTCCATCTTTAGTAGCATAATGTAGTATACTATTACCACGTTTTTCATCCTTAACATCAACACTTACTCCTTTTGCTACAAGTAACTTTATTGCATTGATATTGTGTTCTTTAATGCCACGTTTAAAAAGCTTAAAACTATACTCATTTACCTTTAATTCCTCTGCGTTTAACCCTTCTACACTGAGGCTTGATAGCGTCTGATTATTTACGTTATTTTCTAAAGCTTGAACTATATTACGATATACTTGATCAACTTTAGCATCTAATGCATTAGTCGTTACATCTCTTTTAGATCTATGCTCATTATTGAGTTCACCATACTTTTCTTGAGCATCATCAAATAATTTTGCACCATATTCAATATTATCTTCAAGTTGCGTTGTATCTAAATTTATTTTGTGCTTTGGTTGATGATCAAATTGCGATTGATCTATACTATTGCTAAATAATTTAGATATTCCATTAGATAAAGCAGTTAACATAACCATCCCTATATTTTATACCATTTCTAGAATAATCATTTAGTAGCATATGTCAATTCAAAAATTTCCACATATCTTGAAAAAGATCTTGACTTCAATATATTTCAAACTCTATCTGGTAATTTAAATGCCAATGCTTCAGTATCATCTACTGATCTACCATAAGTTACTGCCTTAAATAGCAGTGATCTTCCTATCATTGATGGGTTTATCTTGATCTCTGTAACTAATTCATTGAGCAAAATAAATCTTTCACCTGCTTGGTGATAACTGATATATTTTTCTGTGTCGAATTTTCCTCTAAGTAGTTTGTTCAATTTATATCTGTTATTACCTATAGATTCAGCATTACAAAATTGAATAATTTCATTACCTACAAGCGCTAAATTAGCTCCATTGAGAATAGAAAAGTGGTTTGCATTTAATAATTTTCCATAATTTAATATCACTTCTATTGCACTACTTTCATCAAAAACTGCAACTGGTCCAATGCCTAACCTATTAACAACAAATCCATAAGTTGAAGATTGGTTAACATTTGCCATAGCTTTATAGCTCTGACCATTGTTTTCTGACATAAATATAGTTGCTCCACGCCAATTGCTTTCTATACCACCAACTACAAATTTTACAAGATTCTCTCCACCATTATAAAGATATGGTAGATCTAATATTTCTATATGTGTATTACTTGGATGTTTTGGCAGATTTGTTTTAGCTGTTGCTATTTTTGTTGGAGGAAAAGAGAATTTATATATTGAACTATTATAGCTTACTCCTTCAATTTGCAGAGATAAACTACCTAGTTTTATTTTAGTGATTCTTAAAATATGCTCTTTTTTATTATCTAGTATTTTGATAATATCACTTGGAGAAAGCCACGCATATTTAATTGATAGAGTAAAATTATATAAATTCCTCTCTTGCCAGGAATTATAAAGCATGACCTCAGCTATGTTTTGTGCTTGATTTTCTTCTAGAATCAAAGGTACTTCCATTGTACCATTATCAATACTGTTACTATTTGGAAACTGTGCATACTTTATACCAATTTGGTAATCAAATACTCTACTGATATATATCACATTAATCTTATGTGCAAGCTCTACTGTACGTTCAATGTTAAGCAGCTTTTCTTCATTATAACGTATATCAGGCACAACGTCGTCTATAGTAATGTGAATATTAGCTTCTTTGCCTCTATGAATAAACAGTAGCTTATAATCTTGCTCAATAACATCAAAAAAGTACGCATTTTGCAAAATTTGAATTATTGAACGTGCAGATTGTATTTGATTTATTACATATCCATGTAGAAACCATCTCAACTGACTAACATCAAAATTTCTTTCATCTACTCCTGATTTTTGCAATACATCTGCTAAAACAGCATCTATTCCAAGTAGTGAAATTTTTCCCTGTATCCAATGTCCTGTTTGCCAATTATGACAATCAGCCCAAACACTGCACAAATCAGGAAAATAAGGATATGGTCTTGCATCCCATGCCCACAGAAACATTTTTTCTACCATTTCTGAACCATGCCACTTTGTCAGAGTTCCATCTATTGCTATTCTTTGCGTGTAGAAATCAACATTTCCCTGTGAATAGTGAGGATATTTACTATCAATGCTACTTTGATCTATGAATGTATTTGGCTGATTGGCACAACCATCAACACTGGGGAACCCATATTCAGTGAACCATATTTTTTTCATTTTTGGTTGCCATTTAGTCATTTTACCATCTGGGTTTATGTGATGTTTACTCCACCATTCTTCAATATTTTTCCAAGCAAAACGGTTATCGGTATAATTTGTTTTACCTGTCTTATTATTTGCATCTAAATAAAAGTAGTCATATCCTTCACCGCTCGTCCATCCTTTTGCTATATCATCTTTTGTATAACCAAGAGTTGGTTCGCGTCCATCAGTTAGTGGAAAATAAGCATCAATACCAACAACATCTATGTAGTCTGAAGACCACAAATCATCCATGTTATACCAACCATCTGATGAATGATACTCAGTCCAATCTGCAGCGTATGTAATTATTACATTATCTTTTACCTTTTGTTTTACTTGTTGTGCTAACTTCATAAGCTCTATCACAGCAGGATAATTACCATCACTATCTTTTATTTTAGTCAACTCAGTAAATTCAGAACCAATAATGATTCCATCTATTTTAGAAATTGCGCAGTAGTGCAATATAAACTTATTGTACTCTATAAAAAAATTATTTATCTCTTCAGGGAGGCCTGTCAAATATCCACGCCAAGGCTTACCAGGGATGTCCATAAGTAGCATAGGGTAAAGCATAACTTTATAACCTCTGCTCCTTAATTCTTCTATACATCTAAGTAGAGCTGAGTCACTTACAGTTCCACCGTATCTTGGATTGCCGTGATTATCTTTAGAAATAAGTTTAGCTTTGCTTCTTGTTATTTCTCCAACTTGCCAATCATTCGGAGTTGTTATTGCATCATACTGAAATTCAGCTGCTGGATACATTTTGCAATCTTTAACGTTTAAACTGCTAGCAAACCAATTTACAACTACCGATACCCATTCAACGTTTGGGAGGTTTGTTTTTAATTGCTTTAAAGAGAGCATAAAATCTGTTTCATCACTATAGTTATGCTGATTTACTCTTTGGGCTGCTCCATAAGTAATGCTCTTATCTCCTATATCTTCTTGTGCAATTTTCATCTGTACTTTTGTATCGTAAACAAATTCACCAGAACCTGGTATCAAATTGATATTTTTTATCCGTGCTGCTACTGAAGATTGATCAGAACGAGTTTTTGGTGATGATGTAACCTCAAATGTAAAGTTTGGTATGCGATTGCCATAATCTGCTAATGGAAAATCTTCAATGACAATATAAGCTAAGCCTCTGTAAGCTGGGCTGCTACCTTCAATGGAGATAATAAGTGGATCTGGTTCTTGATCTTCCGTACCTTTGTAAAGCCTAAAATTTATTTCATTTGCAGTCAATAACTTTGTATCGGCCCAAATCTTCGTTACATCTTCTATCTTCCCTTTGCATATACCAATAGCAAGTGTTGCAAAGTAGCTGTAACTTACATATGTGTTTGTTGCTCCAAACCTCAATATATTATCACTTGCAATCTTTGCATCTTTAGTGGGTACCTCTTTAATTTGCTGTGCCCATATGACATTTCCTGCTATACGCGCAGTTCCATATACAATTGGAATCATTGTTCCATAAGTTGAAGTTTGAATATTTAAATTTTCAAGCCTTGGTCCATATTTTGTATTGTTTAGGCCAAATAGTG
This sequence comes from Anaplasmataceae bacterium, assembly GCA_031546805.1. Taxonomy (GTDB): domain Bacteria; phylum Pseudomonadota; class Alphaproteobacteria; order Rickettsiales; family Anaplasmataceae; genus Mesenet. Next base: position 23,513 of record JAVBJW010000023.1, on the reverse strand, counting down.
CACTATCTATTTTTGAACCAAGTGCAGCTCCAAGTTCCGAGCCAATAAATTGGCCTATCATTCCCATAAAGGAATTGCCAATCGCTCCACCAATTGCGGATAATATTATTGTCGACATATTTGTAAAATATTAGGTAGCTTAGCACTTAAGCCAAACTAATTTTAGAATTGTGAATTCATTAAAGGTATTTGCAAAATACCTTTAGCTTACTTAAGAGTTTAAGTAAAAGTTAAGTGGGTGGGAAGCTGGAAAAGTGCTGTATTAACTATAATTAATCAATACTATTAATAGCTGCTAGACTCCTACCCACATTCTCTGGTTCAGTAACCGTATCCATTGTTGATTTTGGTCCATATATTATAATTTTTGATACCTCACGTAGATAATATAAACTACCGTCTAGATAAGGTAACACACAGTCTTCCAACAAAGATAACCCATTACCTAGATGATCTAACTCATTGCTTATACAATACAAAACGATAAACGAATGAGCTCTGAGGTATTTATTTGTACTTTCATCGCAAGCTATTACATCATCTATAACTTCATTTAACTTGCCACTGGTTACACTGCATAAATAAGAGCAATAAGCTGGAAAACCATTATCTCTTCCAACAGTGTTCATTTTATAAATAACTGCTTGATTGTATAATCCACTTACTATATTGAGCATATTATCAAATATGTCAGGTGTACAACCTTTTTTAGCTTGTAACATATTTATTATATCTTGATTATTTTTTGACTTAGCAATATCTAAAGCTGTTCTTCCATTACTATCCTGAATATCAAGAATAATTTCTTCATACTCAAGCAATAATTTTACTATTTTCCTTCTATTATGAATCACAGCTAGGTGTAACGGGGTTTGGCCATTTTCATCTGTAACATTGATCATATCGCCAAGAAAAAAGCTATTTAATGTGCTGCTCCACTCATTTGGTTGTCGCTTTTTATAAGTATCAAGTAACAATTTTACCATATCAGGACTACTTGTCATAACAGCAATGTGTAAAAGCGTCAACGTACAACGACTACTCATAGCCCTATATCTTAAAGTTCTATTAACAATATATCACATATAACTCTATAATCGTCGTCAAGAGCTCCTCTATCAATTAATAACTTTGCTATCTCAGTATTGCTTTGAACGATAGCGTAGTATATAGATCTATAACCATCACTATCTTGAACATTATGGTTTGCTCCACAAGCAAGCAACCATTTAACAAGATGAATGCGTAACTCATCACTCCAGAAGTTACTTTTAACTACCTCAAGTAATAATTTATCTAATAATGATTTTATAAACGAAAACATATTATATCAAAAAAATTATATTGAATTTATTTTATAGTAAAATACATCTTGCGTCAAATATCATGTATATTTTAATATGTTTCTATAGATATTTCAAAAAATGTAACGCTATTTAGATTCTTCAGGACTTTTTTACATTTCATTGAAGGTTTGTATTTCTTGAATTTGGGGGATTATAATGCAATCGTTCACGGAAGGAGAGTTCGCAAGAGATCTATTAAATAAAAATTATCTATAGAGTGAATTATTAAATTTAATAATTGAATTTATGATATCACTGCTTAGTGAAATTGGTATAGCTTGCTTACCTGTTATATAACAATACAACTCATAATCATCAAGATTGACAATTTTTTCATATTCTTTAAGCTCATAATCCGTAAAGCAGTCAATAAATTCCATGGCAAAATTACCAAGCAGTATATCGATTTCTTTGCAGCCTCTATGCCAGCTTCTATATAACAATTTTTTTCTATGAAGTGTTGTATTACTCATTTTTTAATATGCCTAGATGAACTGTTTCTGATGCGTCCCATAACTTCTCTTTAATATACCATCACACTTTATGTCTTAATATCAACTTATAAGAATAGCAGTCTTTTTCCTTTATATTAATTAAAACATGCTCTAAAATTTTTTGCAATATTACTCATGACAGCAAAATACGCTTCTCTTCCAGGAGGAATGCTACTACCAATAGGATCAAGTATTTGAATACTAACATTATTTGCAAAATTTACATATTGCTCCTGCGGTTCAGAGAATATGCATTTTATATTGTTTTCCTTTATTATTTTTTTTACTTTATTTAGGGTACTAATCTTTATAGACGCCTCATCACCTAAAGGAAGGATTCCACTAGGTGCTGATAAACCAAAGTATCTTTCAAAATACTGGTAGGCATCATGCACTACTATGTATGGTTGCTTTTCCAACCCGCTCAGTTCTCCTTTAATTTCTTGTGCATTTTTATCTATCTTTTGTATAGTCTCTGCAGCATTCTTTTTATAAATCCAAGAATTTTCTTTGTCAATTTCACTAAGTATTACGCTAATATAATTAACCATTATTTTTGCATTTTCTGGATTAAGCCAAATATGCAAGTCTTTCAAATTTTTGGTATGTTTACACAAAGCACCTGATCTCAGTGGAATAAGTTCTACTTTTTGTGAAAGTTCAATCAATGTTTTATGCCTAATATTTTTTATAAATGTTTCTAAGTGATCAGAAACATAAAATATAATATCATTACGCTCTAATTTTCTTGCATTTGAAGGTTTTAATATGTAATCATGCACCGATGATGCGTCATCAATTAATAGTTCTGGTTCTACAACTCCATATGTAACAGCGGCAACAAGAGAGTGTATGGGCTTTATTGTGGCAATAATTTTAGGAGGATTAGAATTAGCATTTGATTGTATTAAAATAAGTAATAAAAAAAGAAAAATATGTTTCATAATAGCTTAAGTTATATTGATAACCCAATTTATGTAGATGATTATATTCTTGTTGTAAAGGATCTGTCTTTTACATATGGAAGCAAACAAGTGTTAAAAAATATTAACATGTCAGTTAAAAAAGGTGAGGTCTTTACCATTTTGGGACCTAATGGAGGTGGAAAAACTTCCATGGTACAGTTACTAGTAGGAATACATAAGAATTATACTGGATGTATTGAATATGTGGATAATATTACAACTAGTTATCTTCCGCAAAGTTTTGTGATCAATAATTTAATGCCAATGACAGTTAGATACTTCCTTTTGCATAGCCTCTTAAAAAGAAAAGTAAATATTAGTGACATCATTGAAGATATTAATATTGATGGTATACTAAACCAGCAATTATCAGAGCTTTCTGCAGGGCAAATGCAGCTAGTACTACTAGCACGTTGTCTAATGTCCAATCCTGATTTGATAATCTTAGATGAGCCAGTTAGTTTTATGGATGTTAATGCAAGAGTAAAATTTTATGATTTAATTGCTAAATTGGCAAAAAAAAGATCAATAACTATTGTTATGACATCCCATGACTTGCGTTTTGCTATGTCATATTCTGACCACGTAATATGCATAAATTGCTCTACTTATTGTCTAGGCACACCGGATGAGGTTATGAAAGATACAAATTTCACTACAATATTTCGTAGCTATTTTGAAACATGATAAAAAATGTTATTCGTCTAATAAATATATTAACGGTTTTAACTCGCTATAATCTATTACCTTATTCACATCCTTTTATCAGCAAATCAATAAAAAATATGACTAAAGGTGATAGATTAAAGGCTGCACTGCAAAGGCTCGGTCCGATTTTTATCAAGTTTGGGCAGTCACTTTCTACACGAGTCGATATCTTGGGTGAGGATACAGCAAATAGCTTATTATCTTTGTGTGACAAATTGCCACCATTTCCTTATAACAAAGTCGTACAAATAATTGAGAGTGAATTTGGTGGTCCAATTGATAATTTATTTTCAAGTTTTTCTGAAGAACCTGTTGCAGCAGCATCAATTGCGCAGGTACATAAAGCTATAACAAAAGATGGCAGAGTTGTAGCGGTAAAAGTCTTAAGACCAGATATTAAAAAAACGTTTTCACGTGACATAAAAATGCTGTTATGGTTGGCAAATTTGATTGAAAAAATCAGTAAGAAATCACATCGTTTTAAGCCTGTTCAATTAGTGCAGACATTTGCTGAAATTTGTCGTTTAGAATTAGATTTACGTTTTGAGGCAGCAAACGCTTCTGAGCTCAAGGAAAATACACAGAACGATGAAGAAATCTATATTCCAGAAGTAGATTGGAGTAAAACTTCAAGACTTGTTTTAACTTTAGAATGGATAGACGCAATACCAATATATGACATTGCAAATTTAAGTGATTGCAAGCAAGTTGCAGAAAATCTCATAACTTCATTTTGCAACCAGGTGTACAGAGACTGCTTTTTTCATGCTGATATGCATCCTGGTAATCTCATGGTTGATAAAAATAATAATATTATCGCAGTAGATTTTGGTATAATGGGAAGAATAGATCGCAACACTTCAATATATGTTGCAGAAATTCTCAAAGGCTTTGTCAAACGAGATTATAACCATATAGCTAAAATTCATTTTCAAGCTGGTTATGTTTCAGAAAAATACAAAAATTTTGTTACAGCTTGCAGAGCAATAGGAGAACCAATCGTAGGCAGATCCATAGAAAGTATTTCATTTGCTAATTTGCTCATGCAATTATTTAAAATCACTGCAGACTTTAATATGAGTATACAATTAGAGCTTTTATTATTGCAAAAAACTATGATTTTAGTGGAAGGTGTATGCCGAAAATTACACCCCAACATTAACGTGTGGCAGATAGTTCAGCTATGGGTAGACAAACAAGAAAGCCAAAAGAGTAAATGTCTTGAAAAAATCAAAGAATCTTGTTTTGTCAAAACTATACAAGAAATACCATTATTTATGAAAAAGTTGAATATAATAGCTGACGATGTCATAGCAAAACAAAATTATTCACGTTCAAAAGGTAGTAAAATTTATCTTTTCTTATTGCTTATAATTATAGCTTTTATAATTAAGATTTACATTTATTGATTTTACATTGATATAGATTAACAATCATCTGTCTTGAAAAGCATCTGTATAACTAAAAATTAAAGGTAAGCTTAAATAAATTGTAGTAAAAAAACTATGATTTTAGTCTAATTTAACAGATATTAGTTATATACTGTTTTTATACTTTTATTTACTATTGGAATATCAATGTATAGCAATTATGGCATAGGCAATCAAGTTATCAATTCTGTATTAAAATTGCTAAATTTAGAAAAGGGAGAATATAAGTTAAAAGAATTTGTTAAGCATTTCTACAGTTTATTTTACAATAGCAACTTGAAGATTAATGATAAATTTTTGTTATACCTTGCAAAGGATGTATACCAGTTTATTTTTAATCGGAATATTGGAGAGAGTAAAATACGCATATTTAATATTGATAATATCCCTGAAATAGAAGGAAAGTTCACAATTATTGAACTAGTCAATGATAATATGCCTTTTCTTGTTGATTCTATTATTAATACAATCAAAGCACATAATTTATCTATATGCCATTATATTAACTCAATACTAAATATCAGCAGAAAAGAAGGAGTAATCGAGCAAATATGCCATTTAAAGGATGAAGGGGATGATAAAATAAAAGAAGCAGTAATGTATATTATGTTAAAGCGTATAGATGATGATTTCATTACTGTGCTAAAAAACGATCTACAAAAAACTCTTGCGGCTGTAAAGTGTTGCGTTGAAGATTGGTCAGTGGTTTTGCAAAAATTAGATGAAGCGATAGATGATATGCATCTGATTAAAACAAAAGAAACTGAAGAAATCTGTTTATTTTTAAACTGGCTTAAAAATAATAATTTTATTTTCTTGGGGTATAAGGAATACTTTTATTCTCAACAGAAAAATCAATTAATATCTGATGATGCAAAAAATCTTGGGCTACAAAAAATTAGCCATGGTAATGGTAAGATAAAAGATTTTTATCAAGAACTGGGTTATTTGTATATTGCACACCCTAATATAATGTCGACAGTACATCGTCATGCGTACTTAGATTGTATTGGCATTAGAAATTTTGATCAAAACGGCAATATAATTGGGGAGAGGTGCTTTTTTGGATTCTTTGCTTCTATTATTTCATTTCAAGATATCAGACTTATACCTATAATCAGAAAAAAAATAAAAGCCATTGAGGAAAAAGCAGGTTTTTTAATAGGCAGTCATAACAATAAAGCTTTAATCTCCATATTGCAAAAATTCCCGCGTGATGAGCTACTGCATTCTGCTGAAGAAGAACTGTTTGAAATTTCAATAGCAATGCTCACTCTTGCTGTTAAGCCAAGAGTTAAGTTATTTATTGCCAAAAAAGTAATAGGGAGTTTTATTAGCTGTATAGTGTTTATCCCAATCAGTAATGCTAGTGCAAACCTTATATTAAAGATAGAGAAAATTTTAGAGAGTGAATTGAATGGTACAATCAGCAGTACAGATCATAGTATAATTGATGAATCTAATTTAGTTAGAATTAAAGTTGTACTTAAGATTTCTACTACTACTCATTCTGAAATACCTAATGAAAATATTAGTCAAATAGAGAATAAACTGATACATGCTGCACAAAAATGGAAAGATCGCTTTTTAAATGGGCTATACAATACATTTGATATTGTATCTAGCATACTTTTACAATATCAGGAGGCATTTCCTATAAGCTATCAAGAGAGCTTTGAACCGAGTGAAGCATATTTTGATATTAAAAAACTAGAGACTGTAAGAAAAAGTAAAACTAATGAAGTAAATCTAAAATCATCCGATAGTTATGACCTTAAATTATATACTCCTAAAGACAAAGGGCTACAATTATCAGAGATATTACACGTGATTAAAAACGTAGGGACAAAAATATTATCTCATAATAGCTATGATGTTAATATAGGGGATGGCATATGGATACACCATTTTGTGCTATCTAAAGTTAAAGAATTAGTCAACGACACTAGCTTTAAAGAACAACTTGAAGCTACATTAACTAAAGTTTTTATGAAAGAAATAAAAAATGATTATTTTAATAGCCTTGTTATTTTAGCTGGTCTTACATGGAGAGAAGTTTTATTAATCAGGGCTTTAAGTAGCTATCTTAAACAGATTTGCTTCAATTATAGTCATATTTACATACAAAAAGTTATGGCAAAGCATCCTCAAATAGTAAGGTGCTTAGTGCAGTTATTTCATGCACGATTCGATCCTAACGTAGACATTGATAGAGTAGAAACCACTTCTATTATTAAAAAAAATATTGAAAATCTATTGGAAAAAGTTAGTGATGTTGCGTGTGATTATGTTTTGCGTTCTATGTTTCTCTTGATTTTAGCTATTTTGCGGACTAATTACTATCAAAATAAGTCTTATTTATCCATCAAATTTGATTCAAGCAAAGTACCTGAACTGCCACTGCCTTATCCATTTCGGGATCTATATGTATATTCATATGACTTTGAAGGTATACATTTAAGAGGTGGAAAATTGGCAAGAGGAGGAATCAGATGGTCAGATAGAACAGAAGATTTTCGCACAGAAGTCCTTGGACTCATGAAAGCACAGATGACAAAAAATGCTGTAATCGTTCCAGTTGGTGCTAAGGGAGGATTTATTTTAAAACATCCTCCAAAAGATAAAAGTCTTTTACAAGGTCATGCTGTTGAATGTTATCTAAATTTTATTAGAGGGATGCTAGATATAACTGATAATTTAATTGAAGAGAAGGTCATTACACCTGATAAGGTAATAAGATATGATGAGGATGATCCTTATCTAGTAGTTGCCGCAGACAAAGGTACGGCATCTTTTTCTGATTATGCAAACCAAATATCTCATGAGTACAATTTTTGGCTTGGCGATGCATTTGCATCTGGAGGGTCAGCAGGATATGATCATAAAAAAATGGCTATTACAGCAAGGGGAGCATGGATTGCTGCTCAAAGGCATTTTTGGAAAATGAATAAAGATATTGAGAAGGAAGCATTTACCGTTGTAGGAATAGGTGATATGTCTGGCGATTTGTTTGGCAATGGCATGTTGCTCTCTCAGAATATAAGTCTGATTGGTGCATTTAATCACAGTCATATATTTGTTGATCCTAATCCAGATCCTCAAAAGAGCTTTGCTGAACGCAAGCGTTTATTTAATCTGCCTTATTCAACTTGGCCAGATTATGATAAAAATGTTATATCTATAGGTGGAAGTATTTTTGAGCGCAGCGCTAAATCTATTCAAATTTCTCAAGAAGTGAAGAAGCGTTTTGACATTAAAGAGGACATATTATCTCCTAATCAGTTAATAAAATATTTGCTCACAGCTAACGTTGATATGATATGGAATGGTGGTATTGGTACGTACTTGAAAGCATCTAGTGAAAATAATAGTGCAGTTGGAGATAAAACAAATGATAGTTTAAGAGTAAATAGTAAGGATGTCAGATCTTCTATGTTTGTAGAAGGTGGTAACTTAGGTTGTACACAACTTGCAAGAGTAGAATACACAAAGAATGGTGGGTATATTAATACTGATTTTATAGATAATGCAGGTGGAGTCATATGTTCAGACTTAGAAGTTAATATTAAGATTGCTCTAATCTCAGCTGTTAAAGATGGTGCTATTTCCTTGCAAGAACGTAACAACTTACTAAGCAGTATGAGAGATGAGGTGGCTTTTCAAGTTTTAGATCACCATAACAAAATTGAAACAAAAGCGTTAGTACTAGAATCAATGCAAGCAAAAGATAAAATAGAGCATCATCACAGGTTATTGCTTAATCTTGAAAAACTGCAGTATTTAAATCGCAATATAGAATTTTTACCAAGTGACGAAGAAATTATGAGAATGCTAAATGAGTCTCAAGGGTTTAGTTGTTCTCAGCTTGCTATATTAACTTCTTATTGTCGGATGGTTATCAAAAACGCAATAATACACTCTAATATTCCTGATAATGAATTTATATCTCAAAATTATTTACTAAATTATTTTCCCAAAATGATGGTTGGTAAATTTGTAGATTACATACTAAAACATCAATTACGTCGAGAAATTATTTCGACTTGTATTGCAAATGAAATAGTTAGCAGAATGGGGTGCACATACATTAACCATTTAATTGAAAATTCTGGAATAACTATTTGTGAAGCTGTAAATATTTATATTACTATAACCTATTTATATGATTTAAAAGAATTATGGGCAAGCATTGACACTTTAGATGGCAAAATAGATATTAGCTTATATTTGATGATAGTAAGACAAGTACAAAAATTTGTTGGGCAGATATCATTCTGGCTTGCGAGAAACATTACAAGGTTGAATCTCACAGAACAAGCTATGTTTGAAAAATTAAAGCTTAAAATTCAAACTTTAAACAGTAATATCATTAACCTTTTAGATCAAAGTTTTTTATCACTGTATAATGAAAAGTTTAATAATTTATTGCAGCTTGGTATAGATAAGAATCTAGTAGAAAAAGTTACTAATTTAAAATTTCTAACTTCTGCACTAGATATAATATCTATTTCTGATAGAACAGGTTTGTCTATATTAGAAGTAGGAAGGTTGTATTTTGAATTAAAGTCTTGTTTGCATTTTAGCCGTATTAAAGATATGGTTCTACAAATAGAAGCTAATTCTTCATATTGGCAACATATTTCAATTAATGGTCTTCTTGATGATTTAAATAATTATTATTATACATTGACACTTAAAATAATAGATGGTTCAGCAAACGTCATTGATAATAACCATGAGAAGTTAGTTGCAAATTGGCTTGATAAAAAGCAAGATGCTGTTGACAATTATATAGCTTTTTTAAACGATATAAGCGTCTATAAACTTGATCTAAGTAAATTAATTCTTGTGATCAAGCGCCTTGATACATTATTTTGTCATGAAAATGTTTAATGTTGGTTTTTCAGAAGTTTTAATCGTATTTTTAGTTAGTCTAGCTCTTTTTGAACCTAAAAAACTTCCTTCTATGATAAAACATGCTAAATTATATTATACCAATTTTGTAAAAATGAGGTATAAGGTTATACAATTACTAAAAGATATTAACATTAATGAATTTTACGACGATCAGTCTGATGCAGAAGTAAAACGCATAATTGGTAATGATGGTAATTTACATGAATCTTATGATATAAAAGATATAATTAGCGAGAATAAGAAAGATTATGACAGCAAGGATTCTAGTAGTAGATGATATAGCAGCAAATATTAAGCTTTTAAAAGCTAAGCTTACAGTAGAATACTACGACGTTATTACCGCAAGCAATGGTCGAGAAGCAATAGAACTAACGAAAAAAAAAACCCTGATATAATACTACTTGATGTCATGATGCCAATCATGGATGGGTTTGAGGTTTGTAAGAAACTAAAAAACGATCCAACAACTACTTTTATCCCAATAGTGATGATCACAGCGCTTCATGATACTTACGATAGGATTCAAGGTATAAATGTTGGTGCTGATGATTTTTTAAGTAAGCCTATAAATGATGTTGCATTATTTGCAAGAATTAAGTCACTTACACGTCTCAAAATGTTAATAGATGAATTGCGTTTAAGAGGACAAACAAACGCGGAAGTCGGTGGGATAGTAGAAAATCAAATCATGGATTATTCAAACCAAATTTCTAATGCTTCTATATTAATCATAGATCAAAACATGACACGGTCCGAACAAGTATATACTATTTTAAAGGAATGCTTTAAAGAGGTGGTTGTATGTCATGATCCAAGCGATGCTTTAGAAATTGGTATTAGTGGCAATTATGATTTGATCATTACAAACATACCATTTGCAGGGATAGAAGGACTCAGGCTTTGTTCTCAATTTCGTAGTAATGTTAATACTCGTTATACTCCAATTTTGATCTTACTTGAGGAATATGATGATAACAATAACCTAATAAAGGCTCTTGAAATGGGAATTAATGACTACTTAGTTGTGCCACTGGATACAAACGAACTAATAGCAAGAGCTAACTCACAGGTAAAACGTAAAAGGTATCAAGATGCGTTAAGAATGAATTTACACAACAATATGACAATGGCAATAAAAGATCCACTAACCAATTGTTACAATAGACATTATTTTGACATGCATTTAAAAAATATTATGAGAGATTCTTTAGTAAAAAATAAAAAATTATCACTAATGATGATAGATGTTGACCATTTTAAACAAGTAAATGATAATTTTGGTCATAATGCAGGCGATGAAGTTTTAAAACAGATTCAAAAGAGAATTAGTGAGAATATAAGAATAACAGATTTATTGGCTAGGTTTGGTGGTGAAGAGTTTGTTGTATTATTGCCTGATACTGAGATCAATGAAACGAAAGCTGTAGCAGAAAGAATATGTTCTGTTATTGCTGAAAAACCATTTAATTTTCTTAGCTCTCATGAAAAAAGTCAAACTATTAGCATTGGAGTTACAGAGATGTCTTGTTCTGATTATGATGATGTTAATCAACTTATAGAACGTGCCGATCAGTGTTTATATGAAGCAAAAAATAGTGGAAGAAATAAAGTAATCGCCAAAACTTCTGATGAAATGTTTAAGAACCTGTCTTAAAATAGCTGTGTAATGAATTTTAAAATAGATTCTAACTAAAAAGAAATATTGTTGCTAAACTAAGGAATATTAAAAATGATATGGTATCAGTAGTTGCACAGATTAATATAGATGATGAAACTGCGGGGTCAATTTTTAAGCTGTTTAATATAATTGGTATTATTGCTCCAGCAGATGTTGCAATAGTAAAAGTTATGATCACTGAAATGCCGAATAAAATCTCAAGTTCAGTGTTGTGAAATCTAAATATTATAAAAATTACTGATACTACAGCTAAGATAGCTCCATTGATCAATCCTGTAAGTAACTCTTTTGTTAATAATCTTATTGTATTTTGCTTTGTAAGCTGCTTAGTAGTGATAGCTCTAATAGTGATTGTTACTGCTTGTAATCCTGCATTACCACTGATAGAGGCTATCATTGGCATTATTATTGACAATTCAATAAATTGTTTTAATGTGTTACCGAACAATCCTATAACCAGGGAACTCAGTGTTGCAGTACACAAATTTATCAATAACCACGGTAGACGTTTTATAATAGTTTTATACAAAGAAGAGCTTATATCTGTTTTAGACACCCTACCAAGTTTAAGTATATCTTCTTCTGTTTCTTGTTGAATAACATTAATTACATCTTCGATGAGAATAGCACCTATTATACGGCCTTCTTTGTTAACTGCAGGAGCTGATAATAGAGAGTATTTTTGAAATATACTTGCAGCTTCTTCTTGATCTATTCCGGTTTTAATTACTTTAATGTCAGTTTCCATTATATTTTTAATTAAACTATTACCTTGTTCACATACTATATTACATAGATCAACTACTCCTATTGGTTCTAATTTAGAATTAACAACAAAAACCTGATAAAACTTTTTTGGCACTCTTCTATGGTGATGTAAAAACTGAAGTAACTGCTCGATAGTCCAATACTCAGGAGCTATTACAATATCCTTGTGTATTAACCTACCTGCACTTTCTTCTGGATATGATAAAAGCTCATCTACTGACTTTTTTATAACTTGAGGTAGAAGTTTAATGATGTTTGCTTTAGACTTGTTATCCAAATCTTTTACTACTGCTACTATATCTTCCACACTAAATGTAGATAAGATTTTAGAAGTCTTTCTTGCTCCTAATGTGCTAATAATATCTACTCTTAAATCAGGAACTATGTGGATAAATGATTTTTCTAACAAGCCTTGATCTATCATCTCTATCAACTGATTCCTATGCTCTGTAGTTGAGATTAATAAAAAGTATGCTAACTGTACTCCATCCATTTTTTGGGTAATCTGAAACACAATATCTTTATGTTTTTTATCTATAGATTCTGTTAAAAGATTAATTATTTGCTCGTCTAATTCATAGCTTAAATAATCTGTCATAATTTTTGATGCTCTGAGATATTTTGTATAATACACAAATTAGTTTAATTTTTAAATAGCATTATGAACTAAATACAGATAGACTTTTTTTTATATTTGAGTACTATCAACATTATTAGTCTATGTTTTTATGATCAAATTCTTATTTTGCTTACTGTTATTTTTAATAGTGTTAAATATGTTAAATTCTAAAGCTTAAATATATGAAAGAAAAATCAGAGGTTTTTGAATATTTTCAAAGTCTAAGTAATAATATCTCTTTAATTAGGAGGTGTCTTTGACATAGATAGGATGAGTCTTTATCTTAGAGAGTTAGAGTCTAAATGTTTAGATAGCTCTTTGTGGGATGATAGCGAAAAGGCACGTGAAATTTTAAGTGAGAAATCTAAAGTTCAAGAAAGCTTAAATTTATTTCTAAGTTTAGAAAGTGAGTATATTGATAATGTCAGTCTATTACAATTAGCTTTAAGTGAAAATGATGATAGTTTTTTCTCTGAAGTTGAAAGTAATTTATTAAAGTTAGAAAAAAAAATTAAAACTAAAGAAATAGAATGCTTGTTTGCAGGAGAAGCAGACGACAATAATTGTTATCTCGAGATTCATTCTGGTGCTGGAGGAACAGAAAGCAATGATTGGGCTAATATGCTTATGCGTATGTATATTAGATGGGCGGAGAATTATCATAATTTTAAAGTTGAAATTATAAACAAACTAGATGGTAATGAAGTAGGAATAAAGTCAGCAACTGTAAAGATCACCGGTGAAAAAGCTTATGGGTGGATCAAAAGTGAAAGTGGTGTACACAGATTAGTTAGGATTTCACCTTTTGATGCTAGTGCTAAACGTCATACTAGCTTTGCCAGTATATATGTATCACCGATTGTAGATGAAACGATTAATGTTCAAATAGACGAAAAGGATTTGCGTATAGATACTTACAGGGCCTCTGGTGCTGGTGGTCAACACGTGAATAAAACAGAAAGTGCTGTACGAATCACTCACATTCCTACTAATGTTGTAGTTCAATGTCAAAATGATCGTTCTCAACATAAAAATCGTGATGAAGCGTTTAAGTTACTTAAAGGGCGTCTTTACCAATTAGAGTTGCAGAAAAAAGAACAAAAGATTGCAGAAGAGCATGGTAAAAAATCCACCATCGGTTGGGGAAGCCAAATTAGATCATATGTGATTCATCCATATCAGATGATTAAAGATTTAAGAACTGGACATGAAATAGGTAATGTTAACGCAGTTTTAGATGGAAATATTGATTCATTTATTATTGCTGCACTTACAAATAAATCTTAGTTTCTATTAAAACAATACCAATTTTGAAGTTTAAAAAGTGGCATTGTCAAATATAGATAGATGCAATATGCAAAGAGAGCTATAGCATAGTTGTAAGAGATATAAAGGAAGAGGCTATGATTCAGGTAAGAAAATAGAACTCTTTCGATTAAAAGTTGGCTCAAACCTCAAATGCATCAACATGATAATTTTCTCCTTCTTGTTGTATTTATCGTTTAGTTTAGAAAATACTATAGTTAAGTAGATTTTTTCATGTAGAATTTATGTTCTTTGCCTTGAATCAGTTTAATTATATTATCGTAATGCCGTATAATTATCAGTGGCGTAACTACAATTAGTGTTATCGATACACCTTTAAAATAAAAGAGTGATATTACTGCAGAAGCTATGGTTGCAGTAAGTGAAGCAAGTGAGGAATAGCGAAAAATTGCAAAAGTTATAACCCACATCAAGATAAATACCATGCCGGCGTATATGTTGAGTCCTAGCAATACACCTACAGTTGTTGCAATACCTTTTCCTCCTTTAAATTTTAGCCATATAGGAAAGATATGTCCTAAAATAGCTACAATTCCAACTAATGAAGTATAATCATTATAGACTCTTTGTACTATAAATACTATTATGAACCCTTTTAAACTGTCTAATAACAAAGTTGCAATTGCAGCTTTTTTTGAGCCCGTCCTGAGTACATTTGTTGCACCAATGTTACCTGAGCCTATTTTTTTTATATCTATGCCATTAATACTAGTTAGAATTAAACCAAATGGTATTGACCCTACAAGATAAGCCATAAAAGCTATTATATATTTGCTCATGTGTTTTTATCTCTGACCTCAAATCAATGTATAGGTGTCGTAGCACTTCTAGGATTATAATATTGTTGTATATCACTTCTTCTATTATCATAACATTTGTATACATCATTACCTAAACCACATAATAATTTTTCATCAACATCAGTTAGAACACTATTTACTATCTTACAGCATACTTCTTTTACTTCACTCACAAGAAGTTTATTGCTTGGTATTTCATTATTTTCTATAATCTCACAACTATTTTGATTTACTATAGTTTTTTCTTTTTCGATGTTGTATAAATATAGTGCAGTTAACACAGGAATAGCAAATATCCCGATTGTACCCATTTCTACTGCTGCAAATATAGCAAGTGCTCCTACTCCTATTCCTATAAACATTATTCCTACTGCTACTGCTCTTCCTGCCACTGTTGTTTCTCTTTCTTTTGTTACAAGCTCTCCAGTGATAGCAGTTTTTGCTGCTACTGCCGCTGTTTTCATCGCTGTGATTGCGGTTACTGCAAATATCACAGCCACCATTGTATAAAGGGCTGACAGTATAAAGCTATATATGCCAGATAAAATTGATAGAACCAAAACTGCAACAATCAGGCCTAACAGAAAACGTAATTTTTTATTATTCATAAATATTTCCCCATATCGAATCAATAGATACACTATATCTAACTTTTTTATTAATGTTTACTTAAAAATGATTTCTCTTTTTCCTGAGTGATTTGGAGAACTAATCACTCCTTCTTTTTCCATACGTTCAATAATATTTGCAGCTCTATTATAGCCTATCTTAAGTTGACGTTGTATATAACTAGTTGAAACTTTTTTATCTTCTAACACTATAGACACTGCTTCTCTATATAATTCATCACTATCATCATCTTCATCTGCTGTTAAAGAACTGTCCTCATCTTTAGTAATTTCGTCCATGTATTGTGGTTTTCCTTGAGATTTTAAATAGTCAACAATATTTTGCACCTCCTCGTCGCTAACAAAAGGACCATGCACGCGCCTGATTTTACCACCACCTGACATATAAAGCATGTCTCCCATACCAAGTAACTGCTCTGCCCCTTGTTCACCTAAAATTGTACGGCTATCTATTTTTGAAGTTACAGCAAAACCAATTCTAGTAGGGAAATTAGCTTTGATTACTCCTGTAATAACATCTACTGATGGGCGCTGAGTTGCCATAATAATATGAATTCCTGCAGCACGCGCCATCTGTGCTAGACGTTGAATAGAGGATTCAATTTCTTTACCAGCAACAAGCATAAGATCTGCCATTTCATCAACAATAACAATTATATAAGGAAAAACCTCCATCCTTACCGGTATTTTTTCAAATATGGGCTCACCAGTACCTGAGTGAAATCCAACTTGAACATTATACTCAAGCTTTTGTCCTTTGCTTAAAGCTTCTGTAACTTTCTGATTATAACCAATAATATTTCTAACGCCAGCGTAGGACATCATTCTGTAACGAGATTCCATTTCTTTTATGACCCACTTTAAAGCTGTGATAGCTTTTTTTGGTTCTGTTACAACAGGAGATATGAGGTGTGGTATTGCATCGTATATAGATAATTCTAGCATTTTAGGATCAATCATTATCATTTTGCATTGATCAGGATTTAACCGATATATGAGCGATAAAACCATGGTATTGATTGCAACTGATTTGCCAGAACCTGTAGTTCCAGCAACTAAAAGATGTGGCATTTTTGTTAGGTCTGCAATGACTGGTTCGCCATTAATACTTTTCCCCAGTGCTATTGGCAGCTTGAGTTCTGAATTTTTATATTCTGTAGTTTCTAATAAATCACGTAGTAATACTATCTCTCTATTTTGATTTGGTAGTTCTATCCCCATTGCATTGCGACCAGGAATGATAGAGATTCGTGCTGATAGTGCACTCATTGAACGTGCTATATCTTCTGCAAGCCCAATTACTCTTGAAGATTTTGTTCCAGCTTGTGGTTCAAACTCATATAGAGTAACAACAGGACCATAGCGAACATTTATGATCTGTCCTTGTACACCAAAATCATTTAAGACTTGCTCTAAAAGAGATAATGTCTGTTTATTTTCAATTTCATCTAAACTCATCTCATTTTGTCCTTGAGCTTTAGATAATAAGTTTGTATTTGGAAAGATAAATTCGCTTTTTGGTTTATTATCAAATTTTAGCGCGTTAATAGGTAATTTTTCTTTTACAAAATTAGTTACAAAATCAGTTTTTAACTTCTTGACTGGATTGATCTCTATTTTAGCAGGTGTATAATTCTGCAGTTCTACTATATCTGCATTATCTTTAACTCTGTGTTTTAGTTTGCAAATGCGCTGATACAAAAAAACTATAAATCTTGTTGTATTTCTCCAACCAATGAGGCCGATAAAACTAAATAATGCTATGCCTAATAAAGCATAATAAGGATAGATAGCAAATGCATCACCAATTATACCACCGTGTCTGTATTTGTTGATTATGGTTAAAGATAGCTTTGAAAGTATTGAGCAAGTGCTAAACGTCAGTAATATAACATTGAAAATAGCATATGCTTTTTGTTTTTTTATATAAAAAATAAACAAAATTACAGTAAGTAGTATGCTGCCAAAACCTAAAAATTGGACTAATATATCTGCTGCATATGAGCCAAAAATTCCGGCAATATTCTCAACTTTCTTATTTGTTGCCGTGTTAAATGAGGGATCAGTGTAATGATAATCTAAAACTGACACACAAATAAAAATTGCAAAAGAAAGAAATATCAGTGATCTTATATATACAAATAGCTTACTTAACATGTGAATAGTAGTATATAGTATATTTAACAAAGTGAATTAGTATCAGCAGTAAAAGTGGAGCAATATCAACCCCATAAAATGACGCTATATATCTCCTAATGAAGTTAAGTGGTGGAGATACAAATCTACTTAAAATAGTAATTATATTATATACTAGCTGATTACACTGATTGATAACATTAAATCCAATCAGCCAGCTTAAAACCAACCATAAAATTAAAACAAAACTATAAATATCAAGCAACATGTTAATTAAATATGGTATAGGATGCATAACTTAAACTATTAATGATGAGCATAAGATAATAGCAAATAGTATAAAATAAGTCAAAACTTGAACTTGAAATACAATTTGTAATGAATATATTACTTCTCTAGAACTGTTAAACATACCTAATGGACTGGTTGTTAATTTATTCGTTATTTGGAATATCGTTTTTATTATCTATATCATTTTTTTTCTCTGGTGTAGAAACGAGCTTAATTTCAGTAAGTCAATCTCGTATTCACAAGCTAAAATTAGATGGTAGTAAGAAGGCTGGAATAATAGAATATTTACTTAGTAGAAAAGAAGTAGTTTTGGGAGCAATATTGTTTGGCAATACTATTGTGAATATTACTTCTTCTGCGCTTTCAACCGCGCTTTTTATCAGATTTTTTGGTAATGAAGGCATTTTATTATCAACTATTGTGATGACTACCTGTATATTGTTATTTTGCGAAGTCCTACCAAAAACTTACGCCATACAAAACCCTGAAAGGGTTGTCTTATTTTCTTCCTATCTTGTTTTATTTCTTATAAAAATAATTTCTCCTTTTGCAATAGCTGTACAGTTTATTGTCAATTGTATTCTAAAATTGCTTAGACTACATAGAAATAAAGAAGTTATTTCTGCAGCTGATGCTATGCGTAATATAATATTTTGGCACGACAGTAAAGGTACGATGCTAAAGCAAGATCTAGATATGCTGAGCAGTATACTAGATTTAGCTGAAACTGAAATATCACAAGTAATAGTGCATAAAAAAAACTTAGTTGCGTTTAGTATAGATCAAGATAAAAATAAGTTAATAAAGGATATACTAACTAGCAGTCATAGCAGAATACCTCTGTGGAAAGATAGTCTAGATAATATAGTTGGTATTATACATGCTAAAGACTTAATTAATTCTCTACGTGAAGAGGATAATAACATTGAAAAAGTTGATATCACCAAAATAATGCTTAAACCTTGGTTCGTGCCAGAAACTACACCTCTTAGTACTCAGCTTTATAATTTCCGCAAGAATAAAAGACATCTCGCTCTTGTTGTTGATGAATACGGCTCTCTTCAAGGAATAATAACGCTTGAAGACATATTAGAAGAAATAGTTGGTGATATATCTGATGAGCATGACATAGTTACAGAGAATTTGATAAAAAAGATATCTGATAATGTTTATCATATAGATGGAGAAGCTTTAATTAGAGATATTAATAGGCAATTGCGTTGGAACTTACCTAATGAAGAAGCCTCAACTCTTGCTGGAATAATCATTTATGATATAGAACGTATACCTGAAGAAGGAGAAGAATTTGACATGCATGGTTTTATCTTTAAAATTTTAAAGAAAGAGCAAAATATTATCACTAGTATTGAAGTTCGTATTAAAAATAATAGTAATAATTCTATATAATTTAAAGAGGGTATTAAATGGAAACAACATTAGATGCAACAAAAACAACTGCTGAAGAGCTAAAGTCATACATTGAAAGAATTGAAAAGATTGAATTAGATAAAAAAGAAATTCAAGATCATGTACGCGAGGTATATGCTGAAGCTGCAGACAAAGGATTTGATCCAAAAGTGATGAAGGAAGTTGTAAAGCTTAGAAAAATGAAAAATGATGATAGGGAAGAACAGGAAATGTTACTTGATACATATATGCGTGCTCTTGGAATGAAGGTTGAAGAATAGTTTTTGTGAGTAGAATTGTAATTGGTATCAGTGGTGCATCAGGTATAATTTATGGTATACGTATTTTAGAGGCACTTAAAAATAGTGATTATGAAACTCATTTAGTAATTAGCAACTCAGCAAAACTTACTTTAACTCATGAGACATCTTTAAAGCTTGAGGATTTGCTTCCTTTAGCTAATTTTACTTATTCTATAGATGAAATAGGAGGGAAAATTGCCAGCGGTTCATTTAAAACGTTGGGGATGATTATTGCTCCATGTTCTATGAAGACTATGTCTGAAATTGCATCTGGTGTTACTTCTAATTTATTATCTCGAGCTGCAGATGTTATGATCAAAGAGAAGCGCAAATTAGTTTTGATGGTTAGAGAATCTCCGTTGCATTTGGGTCATCTACGTAATATGGTGACTCTAGCAGAGATGGGAGTGATCGTTGCACCTCCCGTTCCAGCATTTTATGCTCTTCCCAAATCAATTGATGATATAGTTAATCATTCAGTTGGTAAAATACTAAATTTATTTGATATTGAGCATTCTTTATCTGGTGAGTGGCAAGGATTAGACTTCTTTCAAAATTCGCTTATGAGAGGCAAGTGATAGGAGTATATGGAACAGAGAACCGGAATGTATTAGATCTACATGAGGATTCGAGTACCGAAATGACGAAGCAATTGTACTCAGAAGTAGAATTTTGAAAGAAGTCTATTATAAATTAGGGTAATGAAATGATAGATAATATTATAGATGGCAAATCAATTGCAGATGCTATATGTCAAAAGCTAGCTAAAAAAATTGATAAACTTAAAGAAGAACATAATATATATCCGTGCCTTAAAGTTATATTAGTTGGTGATAATTCAGCTAGTCACTTGTATGTACGTAATAAACAAAAAAAAGCAGAGTTGATAGGGATAGAATCTGAAACTATATTTCTACCTAGTTCAATATCAGAGCAAGATCTTATTGAGAAAATAGAAGAATTAAATTTTGATAAGAAAGTTAATGGTATTTTAGTGCAATTGCCAATTCCAGATCATATTAGCTCGAATTTGATTATTAACACTATAGATCCCAAAAAAGATGTTGATGGTTTTCATAATGAAAATACTGGCAAGTTAGTTACTGGACAAAAAGATTGTTTGATTCCTTGCACTCCTCAAGGCTGTATGCATTTAATAAAATCAATTGAAGCAAATATTTATGGCAAAAATGCAGTAGTAATTGGTAGATCAAACATAGTTGGGAAGCCAATGTTTCATTTATTGCTAAGAGAAAATTGTACTGTCACTATTTTACACTCGCATAGCAAAGATTTAGCTGATCATTGTCTACAGGCTGACATTATTGTCTCTGCAGTTGGCAAGCCAGGATTAGTAAAACAAAACTGGGTAAAACGTGGTGCTATTATTATAGATGTTGGTATGAATTTTGTTTCTGAGCAAAATAGGTTTGTTGGTGATGTTGACTTTCTTCAAGTCAAAGAGGTAAGTAGAGCTATTACTCCAGTACCAGGTGGTGTGGGCCCGATGACTATAGCCTATCTTATGATCAACACCATTATTGCTGCTTGCTTGCAAAATGAAATATATATAAATGATTTCTATACTTTCTATTAATTTTAAATGATATAAATTAAAATTCTATGAAAGTTATTACAAAAACAATTCCAAGTAAAGGTGGTAAAGAAAATAAAAAACACTTGGTCTACTTTTTTGGCTTAGGAGAATCTATAAAAGAAAATAATGAAGGGAACAATTGGGGAAAGTGGGTAGAAAGTAAAAAGATTGATATTCATTTATTTGATTATCATTATATGGAATCATCTTATCCTGAACATTTTCACAATGCAAAATTTTATCTAAAGCAAGCTTTAATCACTGCAATTGTTACTTCAATTATACTTTTTACTGGTTATTCTATAATTGCATCTAAAATGTCTACTCTAGCTAAAGTACCTATTTTCATGGTGTTTTTAATACCTGCTATAATTGCAACTATTGCTATGAAATTCTTTATCCAGAAATTGAATCATATATTAAATTTGCCACAAAAGGTAAAGACCCAATCAAAGCAGGAATGGTGATAGTTACAGATCTACTTGAGAAAGGTGTAAACCCAAATGATATTATACTTATGGGGAATTCTTTAGGTGGAGGAATTGCTGCAGAAGTCCTAAAGAAATTTGAAGAGGAGAACATTTACTTTACACTTATACATAGTAATTCTTATGATTCATGGAGGAACGTGCTAAGATCTCAAAAATCTCCTATTGGAACGCTTTTCAAGCTAATCTCACCTGTTGTTTATATATGGTTTAAACTCTGTAGCTTAAACTATAAACCAAATGAAATTATCAAATCAACAAAAGCTCCTGTCTTGGCTACAAATAGGATAGGAGATATTGTTATAGATGAGGCAGCACAATCAGTGCTAAATTTACTAAAATCCAAAAAAGATAAAAATGATTTAAAGGTAACAGCTTTACTAAAGCATAATAGTTTAGAATGCAGTAATAAGGATAATCTCCATGTTGATCAATTAACTCACATGATTGTTGATGCTATAGATTATTTAGGATCAGAAAAAATAGATGGAATAGATAAAGATCAACCATATAAAAAACTCTTGTGTACTTTTATTAACAAAGCAGATGAATACTTAGAGAGAGAAGAGTTAAATAAGAATTTTGATCTTAATAATTTTAAACAAGGAGACTTGTATAATGAAGTGCAGAAAAACAACGTATCACTTATTGATATTGCTCCACCAAATAATAAGCTTGATCCCATTAGCAATGCATCACAGGTAAATAAACAGTCTTCTGATATAGAGCTAAACTCAAGTAAGGTTTCCGTGATTCCTAAAACACAAAGTCGATAGCACTTTAGCAAACCAATCACATTTTCAACTACCACTCTTTGGCTTGAAGGCTCTTTTTCTTTTGTTCCTTGATAATGGGTTCTTTTTTGTTTTTCTACAGCCACACCACACAAAGGATAGAGAAGAGATAAAAAACAGGAGAGAATGAAAAAATAGCGATTTTAGCAGAGTAAAAATGGGAATCAGTTAAGCTAAAGTGGCAAAAACACCGTACGTTTTCAGGCAGTTAACAGAACAGAAGAATTCGAAAAAACAGTCGAAAAAGTGATGCCGGAGTGGAAAAAGTAATGCCAGAATGGGAAAAGGTAGAAAGGTAAAAGAAATGCCAAGGAAGGATGTCAAATTTGCCAACACTGGAAGATAAAATATTCTGCATAATTTTATATTATCGGACTTACATAACGCACAGATTTTTGGGCTATTTGTTCAACTTACACAACTCGAATATTTGTCGACTGTTGAAGAAAATGGAGCCGTTGCTGGCTAAAAAAATCACGATCACAAAAGACAGTAAAAGACGGAAAAAAATCTTACTCTGGTAAGAAGAAAACAACCACAATAAAAACTTAAATTATAGTGGAAGAAAATGGGAAAATTCTATCGGTTTCAAGATCATATAGGTGCAGGATTTTAGGATAAGAAAACAAGCAAAATTTCTGCACTTCTGCAAGTTTACTGATTTTTTTAGTCTTACGGAAATGTCGAGAATTACCGTTTGTCCAGATTGTAAAATCGGAGTCAAAAACTGCTCAAGTTAAAAACATCCGTATCGCTTCTAATGTCATAGATGCCATGAGTTTCCCTTTATTTAATGCTGCAATCATGTTGAGTTTTCT